>NZ_JANQCH010000338.1 GCF_024723325.1 Agrococcus sp. HG114 | reverse complement strand
ATCGAATACTTCAACGAAAACGCGCCCGATGATTTTACGTTTTGCTTCCGGATCGTTTTCGCCAGCCAGCGCTGACAAGAAGCGATCTTCTGCCGGTACGTGAACAATGTTCAGACCAAAGTGATCGCCAAACATATCCAGAACCTGCTCTGCTTCGTTGAGACGCAGCAGGCCGTTGTCGACGAATACGCAAGTCAGGTTTTTACCGATAGCGCGGTGCAACAGCATTGCGGTTACGGAGGAATCCACGCCACCAGAGAGGCCGAGGATGACTTTATCGTCGCCTACCTGCTCGCGGATGCGGGCTACAG
>NZ_JANQCH010000337.1 GCF_024723325.1 Agrococcus sp. HG114 | reverse complement strand
ACATGTAACTCGTTGCCTTGCTGCTCCACCGCCCAGAATTTATGTGATTTTTCGTCCTGATAGATAAAGTGTCTCATTCTGCATCCCTGTAATTTTATCCAGTTGAATGCAGATGCTACCAGTATTTATGCGGGTTAGAGAGAGACAAAATCGCAAGAGAACAACTTTAGGAATTTATAAAGAAAAGGCGCTGTCGATGCAGCGCCTTGAAGGGGGATTATTTCACCTGATGACCCGGTTTAGCACCGGCATCCGGGCTTAGCAGGAAGATATCTTTCCCACCAGGACCAGCAGCCATTACCATGCCTTCGGA
>NZ_JANQCH010000336.1 GCF_024723325.1 Agrococcus sp. HG114 | reverse complement strand
GCGCCGGGCCATCAAGACCGGAACGATTTGGGATAACAGTTCGACCTCGTAAGCAACGAAGTCGGCAGGCGTTGTATTTTTGCCATGGGGCCTGATCACCCCCGCTGGCCGGAGAGACACTGAATGAGCACTCAGACCGAGACGCAGGACGCCGAGGTTTCGACCGACGGGCCCCTGCTCGATCTGACCGACGCCGGCGTCAAGAAGTTCATCAAGCAGGCCAAGGCGCGCGGCTATGTCACGATGGAGGAGCTGAACAAGGTTCTCCCCAGCGAAGAGGTGACCCCCGACGCGATCGAGGACACCTTGGCCA
>NZ_JANQCH010000335.1 GCF_024723325.1 Agrococcus sp. HG114 | reverse complement strand
GGGCGGGCCGGTGCACGTCGACGTCGACGTCGACGCGTGCGACCGCTCCGTCGCGCCGGGATGCCCCGCGTCCGTGCCGGGCGGCCTGAGCGCGTGGCAGCTGCGCGGCCTCGTGCGCGCGCTCGCGAGCGCGCCCGGGGTGACGTCCATCGACTTCACCGAGGTCGACGCATCCGCCGACGCACCCGACGGGCGCACCGTCCGGCTCGTCGCGCTCGGCGTGCTCGAGGCGCTCGCCGGCCTCGCCGCGCGACCGGCCCCGGCCGCGGGCTGAGCCACGGGCGCGGGCTCAGCGCACCGCACCGGCTCGATGG
>NZ_JANQCH010000334.1 GCF_024723325.1 Agrococcus sp. HG114 | reverse complement strand
GTCTTTACGTACAGAGGCACCAGATCTTAACTTTTTAGTACAAGATGGACAAATGACAGAGGAACAAAGGGAAAATTTCCTCAGTGCTTTTAAAGAGGTTGAGCAGGACGATGAACGAGTGATAGGAATGGCCGTTTTAGGAGGCATCTTTTCCGAAGGAATTGATCTGAAGGGAGATCGATTACAAGGAGTTATCGTTGTCGGTGTTGGATTGCCGCAAGTTAACTTAGAACGAAATATTATTAAAGACTACTTTCAGTCCATTGGTCATAATGGTTTTGATTATTCATACGTATATCCGGGGATGAATAAGG
>NZ_JANQCH010000333.1 GCF_024723325.1 Agrococcus sp. HG114 | reverse complement strand
CGTCCGCATCGTCGGTCTGGTTGAGCAGCTCGGTGGCGGGGATCGTCACCGTGACGGTCGCGGTGATCGGGTTGACGCCGTGGAGGTCGGACGGGGTCTGGCCGGTGAGGAGCACCTCGAGGAGCGCGTCGACCCGGAACTGGTCGAAGGTGCGGGGGTCGTCCTTCGGCTTTGCGCGGGCGGCTTGGGTGGCGCGGGCGAACGCGCCGTGGATGGCCGCGGTGGGCCCGGGGATGCAGAGGGTCGAGATGCCGTCGTCGCCGTCGTCGACCCACGCGCGGCGGCGTGCGCGGGCGGCGTCGTGGCGGCGCTGCAG
>NZ_JANQCH010000332.1 GCF_024723325.1 Agrococcus sp. HG114 | reverse complement strand
CGCCCGAGCAGTACGGCGACAACTGCGAGCACTGCGGCGCGACGTATTCGCCGACCGAACTGAAGTCGCCGTACTCGGTGGTCAGCGGCGCGACGCCGGAGCTGCGCGAGAGCGAGCACTTCTTCTTCGAGGTCGGCCACTTCGAGGCGTTCCTGCGCGAATGGCTGGCGGGCGACGTGGCCGTGCCCGGCATGCGCGCGAAGCTGATGGAATGGCTGGACGGCGAAGGAGGCCTTCGCGCCTGGGACATCAGCCGCGACGCGCCCTACTTCGGCTTCCAGATCCCCGGCCACCCGGGCAAGTACCTCTACGTCTGG
>NZ_JANQCH010000331.1 GCF_024723325.1 Agrococcus sp. HG114 | reverse complement strand
CAAGTGGGTCAATCTCACGAAGGGTAATATTGATTGGGAAGGCTGGAAATATGTAGAGACAGGTATTGATCCTGAGTGGGAGCTGCCTTTACAACTTGAACAACTCTATGCAGTGGAACAAAACAAAGAACTGCAAGGGTTAAAAAACTATAAAGGCTGTGTCTATTTTGACCAAATACGGTTTGTCTATAAAGATATAGACGATCTGATTGGCCCGGAGTTCATAGATATTCAACCGAACGCCGCCATTATCTATAAAGATAATTTCACCATTTCCGCTAGTGTTATTGATAGTCAATCAGGAGTAAATCCTGAGT
>NZ_JANQCH010000330.1 GCF_024723325.1 Agrococcus sp. HG114 | reverse complement strand
GCCCGGGCCCATCGGCTCGAGCGGCGCGATCCCGCCGACGGGCCAGGACGCGGCGCGCCACCGCGGCCGCCACGCGGAGTGAGCCGACAATGACGGGCACGGGGCTGCTGCTCGTCGCGGCGCTGCGCCGCGACCGGCTGAGCGTCGCGCTGTGGGTGCTCGGCATCGCCGGGCTGTGGGCCGCGGTCGTCGGGGGCGTGGGCGGCGCCTTCGACGAGCAGGCGCGGCGGGGGCTCGTGGCGCTCCTCGCGGCGCAGCCGGCGCTCCTGCTCCTGCGCGGGGCACCGGCCGGCTCTTATACACATCTGACGCTGCCGG
>NZ_JANQCH010000329.1 GCF_024723325.1 Agrococcus sp. HG114 | reverse complement strand
GTAAAAAACTTTACTGCTGTTCGAACTTCAAGCTTGCTGAAGCGAAGGTAGGAAACGGTTGGAAACAGATTTACCCCTATATCTTGCAAAAATAGAGTAATCTATCAATGCAAGATATAGAGGTAAAGTCGTTATGTGTAACAAGCGTAAAAATGCGCTCGTTGTAAGATTGCTTGCCTTGCTTCGGCAGGTGTCCGTATGTATAACCCTTCCATGACTTCCGATCTCTCGACCGTCCCAAGCTTTCTACATACAAAATCGCCCCTGTATGCTATGACGTAGTTTCAAACTACCCCATCTGCCTGGAAACCCTAGTGC
>NZ_JANQCH010000032.1 GCF_024723325.1 Agrococcus sp. HG114 | reverse complement strand
GGTCGCGACCGCGACCCAGCCGAGGTAGAGACCGAACGTGCCGTCGACGACGACCGCCTCGAGCCGCGACCCGGGCCGCGCGAGACGCAGCCGCACGACGATCGCGATGAGCACGACGAGCAGCACGACGATGATCACGACCGTGAGCGGCAGCAGCCCGGCCTGTGCCGCGAGGATCCACGCGGCGTTCAGCACGAGCGACGCGATCGCGAGCCAGCCGGTCGCGCGCTGCCGCGCATCGCCGTGCTGCCGGGGGAGCGCCTGCCACACGGCGTGCACCGCGAGCCCGAGGTAGATCGCGCTCCAGATCGAGAAGGCAGGGCCCGCCGGCGCGATGGGCGTCGCGGTCGCCGAGAGCGCGCCGCTCGCCGACGACTCCACCTCCTGGCCGCCGAACAGCCCGGACCCGAGCGCGGCGGCGGCGATCGTCACCGGCAGGGCGACGACCAACGCCCACGCGCGGATGCGGTCGGCGGGGCGGGCGGTCTGCTCGGCGTCCATGCCCCGAAGATACGTAGCCAGGCTAAGAATCGGCTGGACGAGACAGCGATGGCCGGCCCTCGAGAGGACCGGCCATCGGAGAGCGCGGAGCTAGAGCTTCACGCCCGAGATCATCGCCTGCTTGACCTCGGCGATCGCCTTGGTGACCTGGATGCCGCGCGGGCACGCATCCGTGCAGTTGAACGTCGTGCGGCAGCGCCACACGCCCTCGCGGTCGTTCAGGATGTCGAGGCGCACCTGGCTCGCCTCGTCGCGCGAGTCGAAGATGAAGCGGTGCGCGTTCACGATCGCGGCGGGGCCGAAGTACTGGCCGTCGGTCCAGAACACCGGGCACGAGGTCGTGCACGCGGCGCACAGGATGCACTTCGTCGTGTCGTCGAAGCGCTCGCGCTGCGCGATCGTCTGGTGGCGCTCCTTCTCGGGCTTGCCCGAGGCCTGCAGGAACGGCTGGATCTCGCGGAAGGAGTCGAAGAACGGCTCCATGTTCACGATGAGGTCCTTCTCGAGCGGCAGGCCCTTGATCGCCTCGACGTAGATGGGCTTCGAGATGTCGAAGTCCTTCACGAGCGCCTTGCACGCGAGCCGGTTCTTGCCGTTGATGCGCATCGCGTCGGAGCCGCACACGCCGTGCGCGCACGAGCGGCGGAACGCGAGCGTCGGGTCCTGCTCCCACTTGATGCGGTGCAGGGCGTCGAGGATGCGCTCGGTCGGGTACATCGGCACGTCGTAGTCGACCCAGCGGGGCTCGTCGTCGACCTCGGGGTCGAACCGTCGGACGATGACGGTGACGTTGAACGCCTGCGGCTCGTCGTGCGACGGCGCCGGCTCGGTCTCGCGGTGCGAGCCGTCGTAGGCGTTCTCGACCGGCTTCGGCTCCGTCGACGACTGCGCTGCCGCCTCGGCGGCCTGGTGCGCGCTCGCCTGGTCGGAGGTCGAAGCGGTGTCGGGGCGATCCGCCATCGGCGTCGGGGCGCCCGTCGGGCCGCTCTGCGTGGCGCGCACGCCGGCGTCCTGGCCCTTCGGGTCCCCCTGGGGCAGATTCCTGTCGCTCATCAGTACTTGCGCTCCGTCGGCTGGTAGTGGGTGACGCGCACCGGCTTCCAGTCGAGGCGGATGCCCTGGCTGGCGCCCGTCTCGGCGTCCGTCCGGTACGCCATGGTGTGCTGCATGTAGTTCACGTCGTCGCGCGTCGGGAAGTCGTCGCGCATGTGGGCGCCGCGCGACTCCTTGCGGTTGATCGCCGAGACGACCACGACCTCCGCGAGGTCGAGCAGGAAGCCGAGCTCGACCGCCTCGAGCAGGTCGGTGTTGAAGCGGCGGCCGCGGTCGTGGATGCGCACGTTCGGGTAGCGCGAGCGCAGCGCCGCGATGTCGGCGAGCGCCGTCTGCAGCGTCTCCTCGGTGCGGAACACCTGCGCGTTCCGGTCCATCGTCTCCTGGAGCGCCTTGCGGATCTCGGCGACCGACTCCGTGCCCTCGCCCTCGCGCAGCTGCGCGAGCATCTTCACGACGCCGTCCGCCGCATCCGCCGGCAGGTCGACGAAGTCGGCCGTCTTCGCGTACGCGACCGCGTTGTTGCCGGCGCGCTTGCCGAAGACGTTGATGTCGAGCAGCGAGTTCGTGCCCAAGCGGTTCGCGCCGTGCACCGACACGCACGCGCACTCGCCGGCGGCGTAGAGGCCGGGGATGACCGTCTCGTTGTCGGCGAGCACCTCGGCGTCGTTGTTCGTCGGGATGCCGCCCATCGCGTAGTGCGCGGTCGGGTAGACGGGCACGCGCTCGACGACCGGGTCGACGCCCAGGTACGTGCGCGCGAACTCGGTGATGTCGGGCAGCTTCGTCTCGAGCACCTCGGCGCCCAGGTGGGTGCAGTCGAGGTAGACGTAGTCCTTGTTGGGCCCGGCGCCGCGGCCGTCGAGGACCTCCTGCACCATCGAGCGGGCGACGATGTCGCGCGGCGCGAGGTCCTTGATGGTGGGCGCGTAGCGCTCCATGAAGCGCTCGCCCGAGGCGTTGCGCAGGATCGCGCCCTCACCGCGGGCGCCCTCGGTGAGGAGGATGCCGAGGCCGGCGAGGCCCGTCGGGTGGAACTGGTAGAACTCCATGTCCTCGAGCGGCAGGCCCTTGCGCCAGATGATGCCGACGCCGTCGCCCGTGAGGGTGTGCGCGTTCGAGGTGGTCTTGTAGATCTTGCCGAAGCCGCCGGTCGCGAACACGACCGACTTGCCCTGGAAGACGTGGATGTCGCCGGTCGCGAGCTCGTACGCCACGACGCCCGCGACCCGCTTGCCCGTGGGCGTCTCGGTCATGACGAGGTCGAGCGCGTAGTACTCGTTGAAGAACTCGACGCCGTGCTTGACGCAGTTCTGGTACAGCGTCTGCAGGATCATGTGGCCCGTGCGGTCGGCGGCGTAGCACGCGCGGCGCACGGGCGCCTTGCCGTGGTCGCGGGTGTGCCCGCCGAAGCGGCGCTGGTCGATCTTGCCGTCGGCGGTGCGGTTGAACGGCAGACCCATGTTCTCGAGGTCGTAGACCGCGTCGATCGCCTCGCGCGTCAGGATCTCGGCGGAGTCCTGGTCGGTGAGGTAGTCGCCGCCCTTGACGGTGTCATAGGTGTGCCACTCGTTGCTGTCCTCCTCGACGTTCGCGAGCGCGGCGGCCATGCCGCCCTGCGCCGCGCCCGTGTGGGAGCGCGTGGGGTAGAGCTTCGTGATGACGGCAGTCGACGCCTTCGGGGCGGCCTCGATCGCGGCGCGCATGCCGGCGCCGCCGCCGCCGATGATCAGCACGTCGTGCTGGTGGTAGTGGATGCCGTCGGTGACGGAACTCGTGTCGGCCATGTAGCTGGGAATCTCCGAATCGTGCTTAGAGCTCTGCGCAGAACGACGGCAGCAGCGAGGGGTCCGCGGTCGGCGGGCAGGGGTCGAACGTGAAGGTGATGAGCGTGCCGAGCGCGATGAGCAGCACCGCGGCGACGGCGATCGCGCCGAGCGCGACCTGGCGGATGCGCGGCTTGTGCACGTAGTCGTTCACGATCGTGCGCATGCCGTTCGAGCCGTGCAGGATCGCGAGCCACAGCATGAGCACGTCCCACCACTGCCAGAACGGGTCGGCGAGCTTGCCGCCCACGAAGCCGAAGTCGATCGCGTGGATGCCGCCCGGGGTCCAGAGCAGGTTGTAGGCGAGGTGGCCGAAGATGAGCACGATCAGCACGACGCCGGAGACGCGCATGAAGATCCAGCCGGCCTTCTCGAGGTTCGGCCCGCGGCGCTTCGAGCGCGCCGGGTAGGCGTAGTTCGGGTTCTCGATCGTGGCGGTCATCAGTGGCCTCCCTCGACCGGCGAGAACACGTTGATGAGGTGCGTCGGCGTGAAGTAGAGCATGAGCGCGGCGACGAGGCCCATCACGATCCAGAACAGCAGCCGCTGGTTGCGCGTGGCCCACGGCCACACGTCGACCAGGATGATGCGGAGGCCGTTCATCGCGTGCAGCACGACGGCGCCCACGAGCACCGTCTCGCCGAGGCCCATGATCGGGTTCTTGTATGCGGCCATGACGCCGTTGTACGCCTCGGGGCTCACGCGGATCAGCGCGGTGTCGAGCACGTGCACCAGCAGGAAGAAGTAGATCGCCACACCGGTGATGCGGTGGAGCACCCACGACCACATGCCCTCGTTGCCGCGATACAGCGTGCCGCTGAACGAGGTCTTCCGAGGCGTGGGGTCGGGGAGGGTGAGGCTGCTCGATGTCTCAGACACGCGCGTTCCCTCCGGAGATCGACGGGTTAGGTGGATCCATCCTATGCCCGTGGCGAACACCGGTCCGGTTCCGCCCTCGATCCGAGCGGCCGGGCGCCTGCGCCCTCCGCGAACGCGGCGCGCCGCCTCGGCTCAGGCGTCGACGAGCCCGTCGACCCCGCGGAGGGCACGGTGCGCCGCCGCCTCGTAGTGGTCGAGCAGCTGGTCGCACACCGAGCCCCACGACCGGCCGAGCACGCGCCGCCGGCCGGCCTCGCCCATCCGCGCCCGGACGGCCGGCTCGGCGGCGAGCGCCGCGACGGCGCCGTGCAGCTCGGATGCGTCGTCGGGCTCGAAGAGGAGCCCGGTCGTGCCGTGGTCCACGAGGTCGATCGGGCCGCCCGCGCGCGGCGCGACGACCGGGAGGCCGCTCGCGGCCGCCTCCTGCAGCGTCTGGCCGAAGGTCTCCTCGGCGCCCGTGTGGACGAAGACGTCCATCGCGGCGTAGGCGGCGCGCAGCGATGCGCCGTGCAGCTGCCCGAGGTAGACGGGCTTGAGCGCCGCGAGCTGCCTGCGCGTGTCGGCCATCCCCGGCCCATCGCCCACGACGACGAGCCGGATGCCCGGGAGCCCCTCGAGCGCGCGCAGGCGGTCGAGCCCCTTCTCGGGCGCGACGCGGCCGACGTAGCCGACGATCGTCTCGCCGTGCGGCGCGATGCGGCGGCGCAGGTTCGCGGCAGCCGGGCCCTGCCGGTTGTCGGGGTGGAAGCCGTCGAGGTCGACGCCCCGCACCCACTGGTGCACGCGCTTGACCCCTGCCTCCTCGAGGTCGGCGATCGCGGCGCTCGAGGGGGCGAGCGTGCGGTCGGCGCCGTTGTGGATGCGCCGGATCACCTGCCACGCGAAGGCGGCTCCGGCGCCCAGCCTGTTGCGGCGCGCGAAGCCGGCGACGTCGGTCTGGTAGATCGCGACGCTCGGGAGACCGATGCGCGCGGCCTCCGCGATCGCCTGGCCGCCGAGCATGAACGGGCTCGCGGCGTGCAGCACGTCGGGCTGGAACCGCGCGAGGAGGGACGCGACCTGCGGGCTCGGGAGTCCCACGGGGAACTCGCGGTAGGCGATCGAGGGCACCTCGTGCACCGGCACGCCCCGGTAGTGCACGGGGGCGCCGCAGCGCGGCGTGATGACGATCGCCTCGCGGCCGCTGTCGACCAGGTGGTCGAGCACGCGGCACACCGAGGTCGTGACCCCGTTGACGGTCGGGAGGAAGCTCTCCGTGACGATGGCGACCCGCTCGATGCGCACGGCCCCACCGTACGACGGCTGCGCTGAACGCCGGGGAGCGCTCGGTGAACTCGACGTGAACTGCTCGTGGGCATCACCTGACAGCGGCCTGGACGCCGATGGTTAGGCTCGACAGCGTGACGGCCCTCGACGACTTCTTCAGCATCATCCCCGCGGGCGGCGTGGGGTCGCGGCTGTGGCCGCTCTCGCGCGCCGACGCGCCGAAGTTCCTCCACGACCTCACCGGCTCCGGCAAGACGCTGCTGCGCGCGACGTTCGACCGGCTCGTGCCGCTGACGGGACCGGGCCGCACGATGGTCGTCACCGGGCGCGCGCACCGCGCCGCGGTCGAGGCGCAGATCCCCGAGCTCGACGACGCGAGCATCGTGCTCGAGGCCGATCCGCGCGACTCGACGGTCGCGGTCGCGCTCGCGGCGGCGATCCTGCGGCGGCGCGAGCCCGACGTCATCGTCGGCTCCTTCGCCGCCGACCACGTCATCCACGACGAGCGGTCGTTCCGCCGCACGGTCGTCGAGGCCGTCGCCGCCGCCCGGACGGGCCGCATCGCCACGATCGGCATCACGCCGACCGAGCCGGCGATCGGCTTCGGCTACATCCGCGCGAACGGGTCCGCGGGCATCGATGGGGCGCCGAGCGCCGCGATCGTGCGGGAGTTCGTCGAGAAGCCGTCGCTCGACCGGGCACGCCGCTACGTCGCCGACGGCGACTACCTCTGGAACGCGGGCATGTTCATCGCGCGCGCGGACGTGCTGCTCGAGGAGCTCGCGCGCACCGAGCCGCAGCTCGCCGAGCAGATCGAGCAGCTCGCCGCCGTGTGGGACGAGCCCGCTCGGCGAGGCCCCGCGGTCGACCGCGTGTGGCCGGAGCTCAAGAAGATCGCGATCGACTACTCGGTCGCGGAGCCCGCCGCCGCGCGAGGGAACATGGTGGTCATCCCGGGCGACTTCGACTGGGACGACGTGGGCGACTTCTCGGCGGTCGCGAAGCTCCACAACGGCGGACGACGCGGCCGGCTGGCGATCCTGGGCAGCGAGGGCACCGTGCTCGCCGACTCGGCGAGCGGCATCGTGGTCTCCCAGTCGAAGCGCATCGTGTCGGTCGTCGGCATCCAGGATGTCGTCGTCGTCGACACCCCCGACGCGCTGCTCGTCACGACGACGGACAACGCGCAGCGCGTGAAGCAGGTCGTCGACGCGGTGCGCCGCTCGGGCAACACCGACGCGCTCTGACCCCGTCGCGCTGGGGTCGCCTCGTGGGCGCCTCGGCACGTCAGGGCCGGAAGCTCGATCGGCGTGAGCGGCTCGCCGTCGCACCATGTGCCGTCGCGATCGGCTCAGGCCGATCGAGCTTCCCCGCCATTGGGACCGAGCCGCTTGCGCCAGCGATGGTCACCGCGCCGCACGATCGCGAGGATGTCCCGTTCGATCGCCGGCCACTCATCGTGGATCTGCTCCCATGTGAGCCGGATCACGAGGTAGCCGGCGGCCACGTGCGCGCGATCCGCCCGGCGGTCTCGCTGGAACGCCTCCAGGTCAGCGTGATGCGCGACGGAGTCGCACTCGACGATCAGGCGATCGCCGATCATGAGGTCGACGCGGCGACGGCCGATCCACTGCTGCACCCGAACGGAGAGACCGAGCGCGAGCAGCCGCACCCGCACCATCGACTCGGTGCCTGATTCTGCGAGCGGCTCGACCAGGTCGAGATGCCGACGGACCGCGCGCGGCGCTGATGCGGCCCACCTGCGGAGCTCCGCCAGCGACGCGAGACCGCGGTGGACGATCGAGTCCGCGATCGTCACGATCTGCTCGCGGTCAGCGCAGCGAAGAGCGCACCGGAAGGCGGTCTCCAGGTCGTCGATCGCTGCGGTGACCGGGGGGTTCGCGCCGTACGGTCGACACCCTTTCGCACTCGTCCGGGGTCGCGCGTGCTTCGCGGCCGCGCCCGCATCGGTCGCGGCACTGCGCCTTGCGCGCTTGTCGCGCTGCCCGTCCGCCCGGCGGACGTGGCCGGCGCAGCCGCGAGGCTGCCACGCGCCGAGGTGCCCCATCGCGCTCACGCAGCTGATGCATCCGCCGCCGCGCACCGCCGCGGCGACGGCGGCATCCGGCTGCCACGCGATCCAACCGCGCCTCAACCGCTGCACCTTGCCGGCCGCGAGCGCGGCGTCGAGCGCCTTGCGGGGGACGCCGGCCTGCAGCAGCTGAGCCGTGGTGAGCACCCCGAGGAACGCGCGGAAGAGCTCGGCCGCATCGGTCGCCGCAGTGCCCATCGCCGCAGGATGGGGCGGCTCCACGTCGGGCGGCGCCGTGGCGGCGTCGTGCTGTGGAGAGCGGGAGCCGCCGCGGAAGCTCGATCGGGCTGAGCGCGCAAGCGGGCGGCCAGGGCGCCCGGCGGATGCACCAGCCCGATCGAGCTTCCGAGTCGGGGAGCGACGGGGTGCGCCGTGCCGGTTACGATTGCGCCACGCCACGAAGGAGTCGCCTTGTCCCGCACGATCGCCCACGCCCGGGCGCGAGCTGCCGTCGCAGCGCCCGCGCTCGCCGCGCTGCTGCTGCTCGCCGGCTGCGCCGCCCCGCCGCCCGCCGCGACCGAGTCGCCCGACGCGAGCGGTGCGCCGGAGCACGCGCTCGAGTGCGCGCAGATGGTGACCAACTCGGGCGGCCTCAACGACCGCTCGTTCAACGAGACGAGCTGGGCCGGCATGCAGCGCGCCGAGGCCGAGCTGGGCGTCGAGGCCAACGTGCTCGTCTCGACCACCGAGAGCGATCTCGCGCCCAACGTGCAGGCCGCCATCGACACCGGCTGCGGCTTCGTGCTGACCGTCGGCTACGAGCTCGCCGCCGCGACCGCCGAGCAGGCCGCCGCGAACCCCGACGTGCAGTTCGCGATCGTCGACGAGATCGTCGAGGCGCCGAACGTGCGCTCGATCGTCTTCGACACGGCCCAGGCCGCGTTCCTTGCGGGCTACGCCGCCGCCGCCGTGAGCGAGTCGGGCATCGTCGCGACGTTCGGCGGCGGCAACCAGCCGCCGGTGACGCTCTTCATGGACGGCTTCGCCGCCGGCATCGACGCCTACAACGAGGCGAAGGGCGCCGACGTGCAGCTGCTCGGCTGGGACCCCGAGGCGCAGGACGGCACGTTCACCGGCGACTTCGAGAACGTCTCGAACGGCCGCGCGCAGGCCGCCGCGTTCCTCGCGCAGGGCGCCGACGTCATCCTCCCCGTCGCGGGCCAGGTCGGCGAGGGCGCGTTCACGGCGTCCCTCGACGCCGGCGGGGCAGCGCTCGTCATCTGGGTCGACAACGACGGGTACGACACCCTCCCGGCCGAGTTCCGGCCGATCCTGCTCACGAGCATCCTCAAGAACACCGAGGATGCGGTGGTCACCGCCATCCAGGACGCGGCCGACGGCACGATCTCGGACGAGGCGCTCATCGGCGACCTCGAGAACGGCGGCGTCGACATCGCCCCGTTCCACGACCTCGACGGCCGCGTGAGCGCCGAGACGAAGGCCGAGCTCGAGGCGCTCCGCGAGCAGATCATCGCGGGCGAGATCGAGGTGGAGTCGCCCTCGAGCCCCTGAGGCGGATCGGGTTTGCAACGATTGCGTCTCGGTGCCGCCGCGCGGCGGTTCCGGGCGTGCGCGCGGCCCTATGCTCGACCATCATGCGCTCGGCCGCGTCGCGGCGAGCATCCTTTGCACTGGAGGATCCCTTGAGGAAGTTCACCCGTTCCGCCGCGCGCGGCGGCGCCATCGCCCTCGGCGCGGCGCTCCTGCTCGCCGGCTGCGCCGCAGCCCCCGACGCGCCCGGCGCCACGACCGGCGCGTCCGGCTCCGGCGAGCCCGCCGCCACCGACATCCAGCCCTGCATCATCTCGGACTCGGGCGGCTTCGACGACCGCTCGTTCAACCAGCTCGGTGCCGAGGGCCTCCGCGCCGCGTCCGAGAGCATCGGCGTCGAGCCGATCGAGGTCGAGTCGCAGTCCGACGCCGACTACGCCGCCAACCTCTCGAGCGTCATCGACGAGGGCTGCAACATGGTGGTCTCCGTCGGCTTCGCGCTCTCCGAGGCGACCGCCGCGGCCGCCGAGGCGAACCCCGACATCAGCTTCACGATCATCGACGACAACCAGATCGACCTGCCGAACGTCAAGCCGATCGTCTACGACACCGCCCAGGCGGCGTTCCTCGCCGGCTACGCGGCCGCGTCGTACTCGACCTCGGGCATCGTCGCGACCTGGGGCGGCATGCAGTTCCCGACCGTGACGATCTTCATGGACGGCTTCGCCGACGGCGTGCAGTACTACAACGAGCAGAAGGGCGCCAACGTGCAGGTGCTCGGCTGGGACGTCGACGCCCAGACCGGCTCGTTCACTGGCGGCTTCGAGGCCGGCCCCACCGCGCAGCAGATGGCGGAGACGTTCATCCAGCAGGGCGCCGACGTGCTCCTGCCGGTCGGCGGCCCGATCTTCCTCTCGGCCGCCGAGGCCGTCCGCGACGCGGGCGCCGACTCGGGCATCGTCATGATCGGCGTCGACGCCGACCTGTACGAGACCTCGCCCGACAACGCCGACCTGTTCCTCACCTCCATCCTCAAGGGCATGGCCGAGGGCGTGCAGACGGTCGTCGAGGAGGCGGCCGCCGGCGAGTTCTCGAACGAGCCGTACGTCGGCACGCTCGAGAACGGCGGCGTGGGCATCGCTCCGTTCCACGACTTCGAGGGCTCGGTCGACGCCGACCTGCAGGCGGAGCTCGACGAGATCGAGGCGGCGATCATCGCCGGCGAGATCGAGGTCAACTCGCCCGCGAGCGAGCAGATCAACCAGTAGCAGTCGCTCGCAGCGTGGGGGTCGGCTCCGGCCGGCCCCCACGCGCGCGAGCGGCGGCCGGGCACGCGCGCGAAGCGCCCCGACCCGGCTAGATTCGCACTCGTCGCCCGCGTCGTCGAAGGAAGCCCCATGAGCGCCCCGCACCCCACACTCGAGCTCCGTGGCATCACGAAGCGGTTCGGCGCGCTCGTCGCCAACGACCACATCGACCTCGACGTCCGCGCCGGCGAGATCCACTGCCTGCTCGGCGAGAACGGTGCCGGCAAGTCGACGCTCATGAACGTGCTCTACGGCCTGTACCGCGCCGAGGAGGGCGAGATCCTGCTCGACGGGGAGCCGCAGCGCTTCGCCGGCCCCGGCGACGCGATGCGCGCCGGCATCGGCATGGTGCACCAGCACTTCATGCTCATCCCCGTGTTCACCGTCGCCGAGAACGTGCTGCTCGGCCACGAGAAGGCGCTCGGCGGCCTCGCCGGGGCGCGCGAGAAGGTGCGCGAGATCTCGCAGCGCTTCGGCTTCCACGTCGACCCCGACGCGAAGATCGAGGACCTGCCCGTCGGCGTGCAGCAGCGCGTCGAGATCATCAAGGCGCTCTCGCAGGACGCGAAGGTGCTCGTGTTCGACGAGCCCACGGCGGTGCTCACGCCGCAGGAGACCGACGAGCTCATGGCGATCATGCAGCAGCTCCGCGACGAGGGCACCGCGATCGTCTTCATCACCCACAAGCTGCGCGAGGTGCGCGCGATCGCCGACCGCATCACGGTCATCCGGCTCGGCAAGGTCGTCGGGCAGGCGAGCCCCGAGTCGTCGACGACCGAGCTCGCGTCCATGATGGTCGGCCGCGCCGTCGAGCTCACGGTGCACAAGAACCCTCCCGTGCTCACCGACAACGCCCTGCGCGTCGAGCACCTCACGGTGCTGGATGCGGTGGGCCAGAAGGTGGTCAACGACGTCTCGTTCACGGTGCGCGGCGGCGAGGTGCTCTGCATCGCCGGTGTGCAGGGCAACGGGCAGACCGAGCTCACCGAGGCGATCCTCGGCCTGCAGCACCGCGCGACCGGGTCGATCGACCTCAACGGCAACGAGCTGCTCGGCGACTCGGTGCGCGACGTGCTCGACGCGGGCGTCGGCTTCGTGCCCGAGGACCGCAAGGTCGACGGGCTCGTGGGCGAGTTCTCGATCGCCGAGAACCTCATGCTCGACCGCTACCACGGCGCCCCCTTCGTCAGGGCGGGCACGCTCGACCGAGGCGCGCGCGAGCGCTTCGCGACCGAGAAGCTCGGCTCGTTCGACATCCGCGCCCAGGGCATCGAGAGCAAGGTCGGCACGCTCTCCGGCGGCAACCAGCAGAAGGTCGTGCTCGCGCGCGAGCTCGGCCGGCCGCTCTCGCTCCTCGTCGCGTCGCAGCCCACGCGCGGCCTCGACGTCGGGTCGATCGAGTTCGTGCACAGCCAGATCATCGCCTCGCGCGACGCCGGGATCCCCGTGATCGTCGTCTCCACCGAGCTCGACGAGGTCGTCGGGCTCGCCGACCGCATCGCGGTGATGTACCGCGGCGCGATCGTGGGCATCGTGCCCGCGGACACGAGCCGCGACATCCTCGGCCTCATGATGGCGGGCGAGCGCGTCGCCGACGGCCCCAGCACCACCCCCTCGAAGGGAGCCGCAGCGTGAACGACCAGCCGCGCGACGCCGACGACCCGATCCAGCCGAGCCAGCAGCAGCACGTCGGCGGATCGCCGGATGCCGGGCAGGCGCCCGCGGTCGTGCACGCCCCGGAGGCCGCCGAGGTGCAGGTCGCCGCCCCCGCGGCGCCGATCGACGACCGCACGGTCGTCGAGGAGGACCCGTGGGGGAGCGCGTTCCGCCGCATCATGGGCGGCAACCTCGTCATGGCCGCGCTCGCGATCCTCACCTCGCTCGTCGTCGGCGGCATCCTCATCGCCGCGACCGACGAGCGCGTGCAGGAGACGAGCGGCTACTTCTTCGCGCGCCCGGGCGACATGCTCGGTGCTGTCTGGTCCGCCGTCGCCGGCGCGTACAGCGCGCTGTTCCAGGGCGCCGTGCTCAACTTCGCCGCTGCCGACCGCGGGTTCGTGTTCCTCATCAAGCCGCTCACCGACACGCTCAACTTCGCGACGCCGCTCATCGCGGCGGGCCTCGGCGTCGCGCTCGCGTTCCGCGTCGGCCTGTTCAACATCGGCGGCCGCGGCCAGATGCTGTGGGCCGCGGCGGCCGCCGCATGGGTCGGCTTCTCGTTCCAGCTGCCGCCCGTGCTGCACGTGCTCGTCGCGATCGCCGTCGGCATCGCCGCCGGCGCCGTCTGGGCCGGCATCGCGGGCGCGCTCAAGGCCTACACCGGCGCGCACGAGGTCATCTCGACCATCATGCTGAACTTCGTCGCCTTCTGGTTCATCACCTGGATGCTGCGGACGCAGGGCCTGCTCCAGAACCCCGGCAGCAACAACCCGATCTCGCCGCCCATGCCGCCGTCGGCCATCCTGCCGTCGATCTTCGGGCCGCCGTTCGTGCTCCACTGGGGCTTCGTGCTCTCGGTCGCGGCCGTCGTTGTGTGCTCGTGGCTCATCAACCGCTCGAGCCTCGGCTTCCAGTTCCGCGCCGTCGGCTACAACCCGAGCGCCGCGCTCAACGCCGGCATGAACGTCAAGCGCCTCACGGTCTACGCGATGCTCATCTCGGGGGCCTTCATGGGCCTCGCCGGCGCGCAGCAGGTCACCGGCGCGGTCACGACCGGCTTCACGGCGGGCATCGACGCGGGCATCGGATTCGACGCGATCACCGTCGCGCTGCTCGGCGGCTCGACGCCGTGGGGCACCTTCTTCGCCGGCCTGCTCTTCGGGGCCTTCAAGGCCGGCGGCTTCCGCATGCAGGCCGCCGAGGGCGTGCCCGTCGACATCATCCTCGTCGTGCAGTCGTTCATCGTGCTCTTCATCGCGGCACCCCCGCTCGTGCGCGCGATGTTCGGGCTCCCGCAGCCGGGGAGGAAGTCGCGGCGCCAGCGCCGCGACGAGGCCACGCTCGCCGCGATGGCCGAGCGCAAGGGAGAGCAGGCATGACGACGCAGCAGCCCATCGAGAGTCCCGCCGCGAGCGCTCAGGCGATCGAGCTCGAGCGCGCGGTCGTCAAGCACTGGAAGGCGCCGATCTCGTTCGCGGTGCTGACCCTCGTGGCCCTCGTGCTCTTCATCGTCGTCGCGCGTGACGGGTCCACGACCCTGCGGCTCTCGTCCGTCGGCGACTTCATCGCGCTGCCGAACGCGGTGCTCCCCGCGCGGCCGACCGGCATCGTCGTCGTCGTGCTGCTCGCGGCGCTCACCGCCCTGTCGCTCTGGGCCGCCGCGACAGCGCGCAGGCTCGGCGCGTGGCTGCCCGTCGCGTTCGGCATCCTGTTCGTGCTCGGCTTCCTCGTGTGGGCCGGAGCGGGCTCGATGATCCCCGTGCCGGGCCTGCTCTTCGCGACCGTCGGCCTCTCGGTGCCCCTCATCTTCGGCGCGATGGGCGGTGTGCTCTCCGAGCGCGCCGGCGTCGTGAACATCGCGATCGAGGCGCAGCTGCTCGGCGGCGCGTTCACCGGCGCCGTCGTCGCGTCGGCCACGGGCGTCACGCTGCTCGGCGTCCTTGCCGCGATGGTCGCGAGCGTGCTCGTGTCGATGGTGCTCGCGGTCTTCGCGATCCGCTACTTCGTCGAGCAGGTGATCGTCGGCGTCGTGCTGAACGTGCTCGTGACGGGCCTCACGAACTTCCTGTACTCGTCGATGCTCACCGACAACCCCGAGCTCAACTCGCCCGACCGGCTGCCGCGCATCCCCATCCCGGGCATCGAGACGATCCCGATCCTCGGGCCCGCGCTGTTCGAGCACACCGTCATCGTCTACGCCATGTTCATCATCGTGCCGCTCATCGCGTGGGGCCTCTACAAGACCACGTGGGGCCTGCGGCTGCGCTCGATCGGCGAGCACCCGCTCGCGGCCGACACCGTCGGCATCAACGTCAACCGGCTGCGCTTCTGGAACGTCTCGCTCGCGGGCGCGGTCGCCGGGCTCGGCGGCGCGTACTTCACGCTCGACACGACCGGCGCGTTCACGCGCGAGATGACGGCGGGCCTCGGCTACATCGCGCTCGCGGCCGTGATCTTCGGCCAGTGGAACCCGATCAAGGCGACCGCGGCGGCGCTGCTGTTCGGCTTCGCCTCGGCGCTGCAGCAGACGCTCGGCGCGATCGGCTCGCCGGTGCCGAGCGAGTTCATGCTCATGCTGCCGTACCTCATCACCCTGCTCGCGGTCGCGGGCTTCATCGGCCAGTCGCGCCCGCCGGCGGCGAGCGGCAAGCCCTACATCAAGCAGTAGGAGGCGCGGCTGTGACGACGCCCGAGATCGACTGGCAGGCGCTGCACGACGCCGCCCACGAGGCGACCGCGAAGGCCTACGTGCCCTACTCGCGCTTCCCCGTGGGTGCGGCCGCGCTCGTCGACGACGGACGCGTCGTGACCGGCGCGAACATCGAGAACGCGGCCTACGGCGTGACGCTGTGCGCGGAGTGCTCGCTCGTGAGCGCGATGGTCATGGGCGGCGGCGGCCGGCTCGTGGCGTTCGCGTGCGTGAACGGCGACGGAGACCGGCTCATGCCGTGCGGCCGCTGCCGCCAGCTGCTCTCGGAGCACGCCGCGCCGGGCATGCTGCTCGACACCGTGAGCGGCATCAGGACGATGGCCGAGGTGCTGCCGGATGCCTTCGGCCCGGCCGCGCTCGACGCGTACGCCGCGGGGCACGAGGGAGCGCACCGTGGCTGAGGCGTTCGACGCGGTCGACATCATCCGCGCGAAGCGCGACGGGCGAGCGCTCTCGACCGCGCAGATCGACTGGCTCATCGACGCGTACACGCGCGGCTACGTCGAGGACGCGCAGATGTCGGCGCTCACGATGGCGATCCTGCTGAACGGCATGGAGCGCCGCGAGATCCACGACCTCACGATGGCGATGATCGCCTCCGGCGAGCGCATGGACTTCTCCTCGCTCGACCGCCCGACGGTCGACAAGCACTCCACGGGCGGGGTCGGCGACAAGATCACGCTGCCGCTCATGCCGCTCGTCGCGGCGTTCGGCGTCGCCGTGCCGCAGCTCTCGGGCCGCGGGCTCGGCCACACGGGCGGCACGCTCGACAAGCTCGAGTCGATCCCCGGCTGGCGCGCCGACCTCACGAACGCCGAGATGCTCGAGCAGCTGCGCACGGTGGGCGGCGTGATCTGCGCCGCGGGCTCCGGCCTCGCGCCGGCCGACAAGCGGCTCTACGCGCTGCGCGACATCACCGGCACGGTCGAGGCGATCCCGCTCATCGCGTCGTCGATCATGTCGAAGAAGATCGCCGAGGGCACCGGCGCGCTCGTGCTCGACGTGAAGTTCGGGTCGGGCGCGTTCATGCAGGAGTTCGAGCGGGCGCGCGAGCTCGCCGAGACGATGGTCGGCCTCGGGCGCGACGCGGGCGTCGAGACGCGGGCGCTGCTGACGACCATGGACACGCCGCTCGGCCGCACGATCGGCAACGCGAACGAGGTGCGCGAGTCGGTCGAGGTGCTCTCGGGCGGCGGGCCCGCCGACGTCGTCGAGCTCACGGTCGCGCTCGCGCGCGAGATGCTGGATGCGGTCGGTCGCGGCGACGCGGACGTCGAGGCCGCGCTCGCCGACGGCCGGGCGATGGACGTCTGGCGCCGGTTCGTGATCGCGCAGGGCGGCGACCCGGACGCGCCGCTGCCGGTGGCGCGGGAGACGCACACGGTCGTCGCCCACGCCGACGGCGTGCTCGCGCGCCAGGAGGCGCTGCCGTTCGGGATCGCGGCTTGGCGCCTCGGCGCTGGGCGCGCGCGGGCGAGCGACCCCGTCGTGCACGCCGCGGGCGTCGAGCTGCACGTCAAGCCGGGCGACGCGGTGCGGAGGGGCGACCCGCTCTGGACGATCTCGGCCGACGACGAGTCGCGCATCACCCGCGCGCTCGAGGCGCTCGAGGGCGCGTGGGAGCTCGCGCCGGCCGGCACGACCGTGCCCGTGCCGCCGATCGTGCGGGAGCGGATCGGCTGAGCGGTCCGGGCTCGCCGCCGCGCTCTTGCGCGCCCGGGCCAGCGCGGGGACACTGGCTCCCAGGCGGGGCTCAGCGGTCACCCAGGGCCAAGGGCCGCCGCCGTGCTTGGCTCGACGCATCCCTTGACCCCAGGAGCTCGCCGTGACCGATTCCCCCTCGCCCGCGCGCTCGCAGCCCTTCTCGGGCGGCGACGCGACCCAGCCCGCAGGCAGCTACGCGTACGGCGCTGCGCAGCCGAAGACGCTCAGCATCGTCAGCCTCGTGCTCGGCCTCGCATCGATCTTCATCGGAGGATCGATCCTCGTGCCCATCGCGGGCATCATCGTCGGCGTCATGGCCCGCAAGCGCGAGCCCGCCGGTCGCACGATGGCGCTGTGGGGCATCTGGCTCAGCGTCGCGATGCTCGTGCTCTGGGCACTGCTCTGGATCCTCGCGGGCGGCCTGCTGCTCGCGGCGATCGGCCTGGCGTCCTCCGGCGCCTGAGCCGACCGGCGCGGCGCGCTGGGGGCCGATACGATCGAGATCCCAGCACCCGATGACGGAGGCGCGATGAGCCGGTACGAGGTCGACGGCGTCGACATCCAGACGCTGCCCAAGGTCAGCCTGCACGACCACCTCGACGGCGGACTCCGCCCGCAGACGGTGCTCGAGCTCGCCGACGAGATCGGGCTCGAGCTGCCGGCCTCGGACGCCGACGCGCTCGCGGAGTGGTTCGCCGAGCAGTCGAACTCGGGCTCGCTGCCCGAGTACCTGAAGACCTTCGACATCACGACCGCCGTCATGCAGACCGAGCACGGCCTGCACCGGGTCGCGAAGGAGTTCGTGCTCGACCTCGCCGAGGACGGCGTCGTCTACGGCGAGATCCGCTGGGCGCCCGAGCAGCACCTGCAGCGCGGCCTCTCGCTCGACCAGGCGGTCGAGGCGGTGCAGGCGGGCATCGACGAGGCGGTCGCGCTCGTCGAGACGCACGGCCGCCGCATCCGCGTGGGGCAGCTCGTGAGCGCCATGCGGCACCTCGACCGCGCCGACGAGATCGCCGAGCTCGCGCTCCGCCACCGCGACAGGGGCGCCGTCGGCTTCGACATCGCGGGCCCTGAGGCCGGCTTCCCCGCATCGCGCCTGCAGTCGGCGTTCGACCGGCTCGCGAAGGCGCACTTCCCCGCGACGGTGCACGCCGGCGAGGGCGACGGGCTCGAGAGCATCGCCGACGCGCTCTTCGCCGGGCGCGCGCTGCGCCTCGGGCACGGCACCCGCATCGCGGAGGACATCGAGGTCGAGGAGGAGCGCGACGACGCGATCGTCGTGCGCCTCGGCGAGCTCGCGGAGTGGGTGAAGGACCGCCAGATCCCGCTTGAGCTCAGCCCCACCTCCAACCTGCAGACCGGCACGATCGCGCGCTGGGGCGACGCGCTCGAGGACCACCCGATCGACCTGCTGCTGCAGCTCGGCTTCGCCGTGACCGTGAACCCCGACAACCGCCTGCAGTCGGGCACGACGCTCACGCGGGAGCTGGGCCTCATGGTCGAGACGTTCGACTGGGACCTCGACGACCTCGAGCAGGTCACGCAGAACGCCGTCGCCGGCGCCTTCTGCTCGTTCGAGGAGCGGGAGGAGCTCGCCGACGAGATCGCCGACGGGTTCGACGACCTCCGATGACGCTGCCGCTCGACGAGGCGACCTTCTCACCGGGCGTCCACGCCGCCGACTGGCGCGCGGCCGTCCGCGCCGCGGGCGTCGACCTCGTGACCGCGCGCGCGGTCGGCCGGGCCTACGTCGACGAGCTCGTGCAGCAGATCGAGGAGGGCGGGCCGTACTGCGTCGTCGCCCCGGGCGTCGCGGTGCCGCACGCGAAGGCGAGCGGCGTCGTGCGACGGGATGCGCTCGCGATCGTCGTGCTCGACGAGCCGGTCGCGTTCGGACATCCGCACCACGATCCGGTGCGCGTCGTGATCGGCCTCGCGGCCACGAGCCCGAAGCGCCACCTGCAGATGCTCGCCGAGCTCGCGAACGCCCTCGACGCATCCGGCGTGACCGAGGCCGTCGCGGCCGCCACGAGCCGTGAGGAGGCGATCGCGGCCCTCCGCGGCTGAGCGGGCGCTACGCGCCCTGCAGCAGCGGCCGCACCGCCTCGGCGATCGCCGCGACGCGCTCGCGCGCGGCGCGCACCCGGGCGGCGGGCGGCCCCTCGGTCGACGTCGCGTCGATGTAGACCTTGAGCTTCGGCTCCGTGCCGCTCGGCCGCACCATGACGCGCGAGCCGTCGTCGAGCGTGAAGCGCAGGATGTCGCCGATCCCGCCGTGCTCGGGGAGCGCGAGGTCGTCGGCGGCGAGCACGGCCGCGCCCGCGAGCTCGGTCGGCGGCGCCTGCCGCAGCGAGGCCATGAGGGCGGGGATGCGCGCGAGGTCGGTGACCCGCACGCTCACCTGGCCCGACTCGAACGCGCCGAACTCGCCCGCGAGCGCGAGCAGCTCCTCGGCGAGCGACGACCCCCGCTCCTGCAGCTCGCTCGCGAGCGTGAGGATCCGCACGAGCGCCGAGATGCCGTCCTTGTCGCGCACCGTGCCGGGGTTGACGAGGTAGCCGAGCGCCTCCTCGTAGCCGTACACGAGGCCCGGCACGCGCGAGACCCACTTGAAGCCCGTGAGCGTCTGCACGAACTCGAGCCCGTGGGCACGGGCGATCGCGCCGAGCCCGGGGGAGGAGACGATGGATGCGGCGAGCACGCCGCGTCCGTGGGCCGAGCGGGCGGCGTCCCAGCCGAGCAGCAGGCCAACCTCGTTGCCCGTGAGCATGCGCCAGCCCGCCGGCGCCGACGCATCCGGCACCGCGACCGCGAGGCGGTCGGCGTCGGGGTCGTTCGCGACGATGAGCTCCGCGCCCTCCGCGGTCGCGAGCGCCATCGCGAGGTCGAGCGCGCCCGGCTCCTCGGGGTTCGGGAAGTCGACCGTCGGGAACGCGCCGTCGGGCTCGGCCTGCTCGGGCACGACGACCACCGGCGGGAAGCCGGCGCGCTCGAGCACTGCGCGCACCGTCTCGAGCCCCACGCCGTGGAGCGGCGTGTAGACGACCTTGGGCCCGGCCGCACCCGGCAGACCCTGGTCCGGCTGCCCGATCGCGGCAGTCGCGGCGACGTACGCCTCCCAGACGCCGTCACCTGCGACCTCGGGCTCCCCGCGCGGGTAGTCGGCGACGGGGCTGGTCGCGGCGGTCGCGATGCGGGCGGCGATGTCCGCGTCGACCGGGGGCACGATCTGGCTGCCCTCGTCGGCGCCGCCGAGGTAGACCTTGTAGCCGTTGTCCGCCGGCGGGTTGTGGCTCGCGGTGATCATGACGCCCGCGCTCGTGCCGAGGTGCCGCACCGCGAAGGCCGTCACCGGCGTCGGCAGCAGCCGCGGCAGCAGGATCGCGCGCACGCCCGCGCCCGCGAACACCTCCGCGGCGGCCCGCGCGAACGACTCCGAGCCGCGCCGGCCGTCCCAGCCGATCACGACCGAGGGGTAGGGCTCGCGGTCGACGAGGAAGCTCGCGAGCCCGGCGGAGGCCTGCTGCACGACGACCGCGTTCATGCGGTTGGGGCCCGGCCCGAGCCGGCCGCGCAGCCC
>NZ_JANQCH010000328.1 GCF_024723325.1 Agrococcus sp. HG114 | reverse complement strand
GGCTATGTCTGACGGGATTACTCGTAAACAAAGCCGTGAGCTGCTGAATGATGCCAAACGTATCAAAGACGAAATGGAAAAAGGCCCACTGACTGGCTCCCACCAGAATGATGAGCTTGGCGCTGGCAACACCGACGAGCAATCCCTCAACTCGGGTGGGGATGGTACGTCGGAACAAACCGGGAATGACGACCTGAACCTTGCCCAGGAGGAACTGGAAGGGGGTAAAAATTCCAATGGTCAGGACGATGATGACGAAGACCCTTTGCGTGATGAAGAGGGTGAGCACAAAGATCCTGTCAAGCAGCCAGATAACAGC
>NZ_JANQCH010000327.1 GCF_024723325.1 Agrococcus sp. HG114 | reverse complement strand
GAAGTACGTTCAGCGTGCCGCGGACGTTCGTCTCGACGTAGGACTCCGGCGCCGCATAGGAGAAGGGGATCGCGATAAGCGCCGCGAGGTGAAGCACGTCGGTGCAGCCGGCTGCCGCAGCGATCATGAAATGCGGATCGCGAATGTCGCCGGCGACCACTTCGACAGCCTCCATGACGTCGCCCGGCAAAGTATCCAGCCAGCCCCACGAGTTGAAGGAGTTGTAATAGACGACCGCCTTGACCCGGGCGCCGGCCTTCACCAGTTCCTCGACGACATGCGAGCCGACGAAGCCGTCGCTGCCGGTAACGAGGACTCGGG
>NZ_JANQCH010000326.1 GCF_024723325.1 Agrococcus sp. HG114 | reverse complement strand
GATCCGGGATCGCCCCGCCGCTCACGGGAGCTCTGCCCTGGCTGCCTCGATCGCGTCGGCGAGCCCCTCCGCTCCCGCGCCCAGGATGCTGCGGCTCGCGCTCGCGAGCACGAGCGCCGCGGGCGGGAACAGCCGGTGCAGGTCGCCGAGCCGCGCGCCCTGCGCGCCGAACCCGGGCGCGAGCACGGGGGTGGATGCGTCGGGCTCGATGCCGTGGACGGCGCGGTCGAGCGTCGCCCCGATCACGAGGCCGTGGCCCGCGCCGGTCGCGGCGTTCCGCGCGGCCACCTCGTCCGCGACGGCGCGCGCGACCGTGCGGCCG
>NZ_JANQCH010000325.1 GCF_024723325.1 Agrococcus sp. HG114 | reverse complement strand
GCGCCGATCCGCGCGCGCGGCCGAGCCGCCCGGCGCGCGCGGCGCGCAAGGCGCAGCGGGCGGCCGCCGAGGTCGAGGAGCACCGGGCCGCGACCTGGGTGGAGGTCGCGGGCCAGACGGCGAACGGCCTCGTGCACGTGCTCATCGGGGGCATCGCGCTCGGCGTCGCTGTCGGCGCCGGCGGCACGCCGGATCAGTCCGGAGCGATGGGAGCGCTCGGCGCGACGCCCCTCGGCGGCCTCGCGCTGTGGACGGTGGCCGCCGCGCTGCTCGGGCTCGCGCTGCACGCGTGGGTGCTCGCCGTCGCCGCGTCGGGGCCCAGCC
>NZ_JANQCH010000324.1 GCF_024723325.1 Agrococcus sp. HG114 | reverse complement strand
CTCGTGCGCCGCGCGGAGCACGAGCGGCACGAGCGCCGCGAGCACCGCGTCGGGCTCGTCGGAGGTCGCGGTCGCGACGGCGATGCCGGGGTGGACGGATGCGACGGCCGGCATGGGCACGTCCGTCTCGAGCGCGACGCCGACGTGCACCTGCTCGGCGCCCGCCGCCTCTGCCGCGGCGAGTGCCGCCGAGAGCCGCTCGCGCAGCTCGATGCGCGCACCGGCGCGGTCGTCCGAGCGCCCGTGCAGGTGCCGGGCGAGCTCGCGGATGCGGTCGGCGGCGTCGGCGCGCGCGACCGGCAGCTCGAGCCACTCCCCCGGGAG
>NZ_JANQCH010000323.1 GCF_024723325.1 Agrococcus sp. HG114 | reverse complement strand
GCCCCTGGGCGCCGAAGTCTTGCTGTGCGGGCACACCCACCGCGCCGGCGCGACCCGGGTAGGTGACACGTTGGTGGTCAATTGCGGCGCGGTCAGCGACCAGGTGGACGGCGACCCCCGCGCCCGCTGGACCCTGCTCGAACGGCGCGGGCCGCACTGGAACGTGGATTTTCGTGCCGTGGCCTACAACGTGGCGGGCGCCGTCGCCTGGGCGCGGGCCAACTCGCCCTTCGGAGACTTTGCCGCTGACCTGCTCGGCAGCGGGGAAATGCGGGGAAGGGCAGCCGGGCAACCCTGAAGGCCCTCAGCCCTCCACCAGTTCACTTT
>NZ_JANQCH010000322.1 GCF_024723325.1 Agrococcus sp. HG114 | reverse complement strand
CCTCTGAACAACAACCCGAACTTTGGCATGACTGATCATCCGGGGCGTTGATCTGGCGCAATCCGGATGGCGGCGCTTGACGCGGCTCAATTCCTCTCCCGGTGCGGCAAGCTATAGAAGCAGCGAAAGCTGGGAGCAGGCATGCAGCGTGTACGACGACGTGCCGACAGGCTAGGGATCATCGACGCAAGCAGGCCGAAGTTGCCCGCGCGGCGTGGCACTATCGCAAACCTGTCCGACGTCCTCCAGTCTGGCCGCGCGCGCCTCAAGGCCCATCCGCTGGCGCGGCTGGGTCCGGGGCTGATCACCGGCGTCGCTGACGACGAT
>NZ_JANQCH010000321.1 GCF_024723325.1 Agrococcus sp. HG114 | reverse complement strand
GTTGATCTCCGTTCCGGGCGGACGCTTTCCGGGGGCTTGCCCTCAGCCTCCTCGTCGCTTCGCTCCGGCGGGGTCTTCGTGCTGCGCTGATCCCCTAGGAGTCGCCGCCTGGAACGGAGATCAACTCGGTGTCCCGCAGGACACTGGATATTTGCGGGCATCTTCTTTATCAGGTGGACTCCATGTCCTGATGGCGAGTTTCTTCAGATTTTGGGCAACAAAGGACTGTCCATCGCATTCCATGCTTCTCTTTCGCATCCGCAAAAACAATTCAACCGTCTCTTTCCGCTGCTCATAAATTTCTTTGATCTCTTAGTGGTGTTCTTC
>NZ_JANQCH010000320.1 GCF_024723325.1 Agrococcus sp. HG114 | reverse complement strand
ACCTGATTCTCCCACTAATCCTAAAGTTTCACCGTTTTTAATGGTAAAGGAGACATCATCGACAGCCTTCACATTACCGATCGTTTTCTTGAAGAATCCGCCTTTAATCGGATAGTATGTTTTTAAGTTTTGGATTTCTAATAGATTATCCTTCTCTTGCTTTTTTGTTGTGCTCATATCGTTACCTCACACTCTTTTCTGGATAGCTGCTTTCATATAATAAGCAAGAAACTTCATGTCCTTGTTCCACCTCAGCAAGTAGGGGGGTGACAGTTTTACAGTCTGGTTTGGCAAATGGACATCTATCAACAAAGCGACAGCCCACTTG
>NZ_JANQCH010000319.1 GCF_024723325.1 Agrococcus sp. HG114 | reverse complement strand
TCTAAATATTCAAAAATACGTTCAGAAGAAGCCATTGCCATTAACAATTGATTGTAAAGTTGACCCAATCTAGAGATTGGTTCCCAGAACATCCCGATATAGAAAGCAAAAGACACGAACTGTCCTAAGGACAGAGAACCACTTTGTATCAAGTGTGCCCCATACCAAAGCAATACTCCTGTACCAACGGCATTTGTAACATCTACAATTGGTCGAAACATCGCACTCTTCTTTGTTGCTAAGCGCCAGGCTTCAAAGTTCTCGTTATTAACTCCATCAAAGAAATCCATATTTTCATGCTCTTGTGTGAAACTTTGTGTGACTCTAATAC
>NZ_JANQCH010000031.1 GCF_024723325.1 Agrococcus sp. HG114 | reverse complement strand
CCGCAGGCCCGCTCGGAGCGAGCGCGCGAGCTCGGCCAGCCCGCCGACCTGCCGGTCGAGCCCCGCTCGGCGGGCCTGGCCGACCGCCTGTGGTGGGGCGCCGGCAACCACGCGTCGGGGCTCTGGGCCGCCGAGCACGGCTACCACCTGCTCTCCTCGACGCTGCTGACGCAGGACGACGGCCGCCCCTTCCACCTGCAGCAGGCCGACCAGGTGCGCGACTACCTGAGCGCCTACGCGGCCGCAGGCCACGCGACGCCGCCCCGCACGGCGGTCACGCGCAGCGCCTTCCCGTTCTTCAACGACGACGACCGCCGCTACTTCGGCCTCGCCGACGAGCGGCACGACGGCATCGGCACGATCGAGGGCGGCGCGGTGCGCGGCGGCCCGACGTACGCGGGCGAGCCCGAGCACGTCGCGCGGCGACTCCTCGCCGACGAGGCGGTGCAGGCCGCCGACACGGTGCTGTTCGCGCTGCCGAGCCAGCTCGGCTACGACTACAACGTGCACCTGTTCACGTCGCTCGTCGCCGTCGCGCGCGAGCTCGGCTGGCGGGACTGAGCGCCCGCGCGACGGTGCCCGAGGCTGCCGCCGCACCGCGGTGGGCGCGGTCGGCCGGATGCCCCGGGCAGCGGTCGTCAGCGCTCGTGCGCGCCCTCGGCGAACTCCTCGAGGATCTTCGCGTTGAACGCGGGCAGGTCGTCGGGCGTGCGGCTCGAGACGATGCCGCGGTCGGTCACGACCTCCTCGTCGACCCAGTCGACGCCGGCGTTGCGCAGGTCGGTCCTCAGGCTCGGGTAGCTCGTCATGCGACGGCCGTCGACGGCGCCCGCCTCGATGAGGATCCATGCGCCGTGGCAGATCACGCCGATGGGCTTGCCTGCCTCGGCGAAGCCCTTGACGAGGGCGACCGACTCCTCGTCCATGCGCAGGTGGTCGGCGTTCACGACGCCGCCGGGCAGGACCAGGGCGTCGAAGTCGGATGCGCTCACCGACCCGGGTGCCGCATCCACCGCCTGCGTGTGGCCCTTCTTGCCCTCGACGCTGCCCTGCTTCGGCGACACGAGGGTCGGCTGGCCGCCGGCGCCCTGCACCGCCTGCCACGGGCTCGTGAGCTCGGAGTCCTCGAAGCCGTCCGTGAGCACGAACGCGACCTTCTTGCCGGTGATGTCCGTCATCAGTCATCCTCCTTCGCTGTGGGTGCCTCTCGACGGTAACGAGCGCACCTGGACGTCGACGGAGCGTCAGGCGCGGCCGGTCTCCTTCGCGAGCAGCCGCTCCTCCCCCGCGGCCTCCCACACCTCCCATGCGGCCTGCAGGGCGATCGCGACGATCCCGACGCCCAGCACGACGTCGGGCCAGCCGGACCTCGTGAGCCAGGTGACGACGCCCATCGCGATGATCGCGAGGTTGACGAGCACGTCGTTGCGGGCCGACAGGAAGGCCGCCTTGCCCATCGAACCGCCGGTGCGGCGGTGGCGCGCGAGCACGATCGCGCTCGTGAGGTTCACGACGACCGCGCCTCCCGAGGTGACGACGAGCGCGAGCACGTCGGGCGCCACGGGCTCGAGCGCCTTCCGCACGACCTGCCAGCCCGCCGCCGCGGCCGGCACGAGGATGATGAGCGCCATCGCCCGACCCGCCACCGCCCGGCGCGCGAGCGGCAGCGCGACCGCGAGCGCGATGAGCACGTTGATCGCGGTGTCTTCGAGGAAGTCGACCGAGTCGGCCATGAGCGACGCCGATCGGATGGTCGCCGCGACGGAGAACTCGACGAAGAAGTAGGCGAGGTTGAGCCCCGCCACCACGAGCGCCGCACGGCGCAGTGCGCGCAGGGTCGGCTGGCTGGTGCGGGCGGATGCGTCGCGGTCGTCGTGCGCGCCGGTCATGCCGCGAGGCTACGCCCGGGGCGTGTGGGTGGCCGCGCGTAGCGTGCTCGACGAGCGCTCGGAGGTGCGAGATGACGGCGTCGAACCACACCGCTGTAACTCCGGCTCGGCGTGTCGCCAGGATCTTCGGACGGTCGCTCACAGGTGTCAGCAACGACTGTCCACAGGCTTTTCCGCGTCGTTCCGCGGTGGGAATGACACCTGTGGAGTTCTTGTTCAATCAGGTGTGGAGAAACACACCATCTAGTGGCCTTGATCGCCGCGAGACCCCACATATAGTGGGAGCCCGGCCCCAGCCGGAGCAGTCCCCAGCCAGCAGCCACCCAGACCGAGGAGACCGGCCATGACCGTCACCGTCTATTCGAAGCCCGCGTGCGTGCAGTGCACGATGACCACCCGTGCCCTCGACGCGCAGGGCATCGAGTACGAGATCTTCGACGTCACCGCCGACGAGAAGGCGCTCCAGACGGTCAAGGAGCTCGGCTACATGCAGGCGCCCGTCGTGATCGCCGACGAGCAGCACTGGTCGGGCTTCCAGCCCGACCGCATCAAGGCGATCCTCGCGGCCTGAGCCGCGCCGCCGGCGAGGGCAGCGCGATGAGCGAGGTCGTCTACTTCTCGAGCGTGTCGGGCAACACCGCCCGCTTCGTGGAGAAGCTCGGCCGACCCGCCTCGCGCATCCCCCTCTACCCCTCGGACCCGCCGCTCGAGCAGCGTGAGCCCTACGTGCTCATCGTGCCGACCTACGGCGGCGGCGACGGCAAGGGCGCCGTCCCGAAGCAGGTGATCCGGTTCCTCAACGACGAGGAGAACCGCAGGTACCTGCGAGGGGTCATCAGCGCCGGCAACACCAACTTCGGTGCGGGCTACGGGCTCGCGGGCGACATCATCGCGCGCAAGTGCCACGTGCCCCACCTGTACCGCTTCGAACTCTTCGGAACCCCCGACGACGTGCGCGTCGTCAACGACGGATTGGATGCACTATGGCGACAGTGACGCCCGAGATGACGACGGGCAAGACGTCGGCGATGGACTACCACTCGCTCAACGCGATGCTCAACCTCTACGGCCCGGACGGGAAGATCCAGTTCGAGAAGGACCGCGAGGCCGCCAACCAGTACTTCCTGCAGCACGTCAACCAGAACACGGTCTTCTTCCACTCGCTCAAGGAGAAGCTCGACTACCTCGTCGAGAACGACTACTACGAGAAGGAAGTGCTCGACCAGTACTCCTTCGAGTTCATCAAGTCGCTCATGAAGCGGGCGTACGGCTACAAGTTCCGGTTCCCGACGTTCCTCGGCGCCTTCAAGTACTACACGTCGTACACGCTCAAGACGTTCGACGGGAAGCGCTACCTCGAGCGCTACGAGGACCGCGTCGTCAACGTCGCGCTCGCGCTCGCCGCCGGCGACGAGACGCTCGCCGAGCACATCGTCGACGAGGTCGTGAACGGCCGCTTCCAGCCGGCCACCCCCACGTTCCTCAACGCCGGCAAGAAGCAGCGCGGCGAGCTCGTCTCGTGCTTCCTGCTGCGCATCGAGGACAACATGGAGTCGATCGGCCGCTCGATCAACTCGGCGCTGCAGCTCTCGAAGCGCGGCGGCGGCGTCGCCTTCAACCTCACGAACATCCGCGAGTACGGCGCCCCGATCAAGCAGATCCAGAACCAGTCCTCCGGCGTCATCCCCGTGATGAAGCTGTTCGAAGACAGCTTCTCGTACGCGAACCAGCTCGGTGCCCGCCAGGGCGCGGGCGCGGTGTACCTGCAGGCGCACCACCCCGACATCATGCGGTTCCTCGACACGAAGCGCGAGAACGCCGACGAGAAGATCCGCATCAAGACGCTCTCGCTCGGCGTCGTGGTGCCCGACATCACGTTCGAGCTCGCGAAGAAGGGCGAAGACATGTACCTGTTCTCGCCGTACGACGTCGAGCGCGTCTACGGCGTGCCCTTCAGCGACATCTCGGTGACCGAGAAGTACCACGAGATGGTCGACGACGCGCGCATCACGAAGACGAAGATCAACGCGCGCGAGTTCTTCCAGACGCTCGCCGAGATCCAGTTCGAGTCGGGCTACCCGTACATCATGTTCGAGGACACGGTGAACCGGGCGAACCCGATCGACGGCCGCATCAACATGTCGAACCTCTGCAGCGAGATCCTGCAGGTCAACACCCCGTCGACCTACGACGACGACCTCGACTACGTCTCGGTGGGCAAGGACATCTCCTGCAACCTCGGCTCGATGAACATCGCGCTGTCGATGGACTCGCCCGACTTCGGCAAGACCGTCGAGACGGCGATCCGCGCGCTCACCGCGGTCTCCGACCAGTCGAACATCGGCTCGGTGCCGTCGATCGCGCGCGGCAACGACATGAGCCACGCGATCGGCCTCGGCCAGATGAACCTGCACGGCTACCTCGGCCGCGAGCGGATCTTCTACGGCTCCGAGGAGGGCATCGACTTCACGAACATCTACTTCTACACGGTGCTCTTCCACGCGCTGCGGGCGTCGAACCTCATCGCGCAGGAGAAGGGCCGCACGTTCGACGGCTTCGAGCGCTCGAAGTACGCGAGCGGCGAGTTCTTCGACAAGTACACCGAGCAGGAGTGGAAGCCGGCGACCGCGCGGGTGCAGGCGCTGTTCGACGCCTCGAACATCCACATCCCGACGCAGGACGACTGGCGCGAGCTGAAGGCGCTCGTGCAGCAGCACGGCATCTACAACCAGAACCTGCAGGCGGTGCCGCCGACCGGCTCGATCTCGTACATCAACAACTCGACGTCGTCGATCCACCCGATCGCGGCGAAGATCGAGATCCGCAAGGAAGGCAAGATCGGCCGCGTCTACTACCCGGCGCCGTTCATGACGAACGACAACCTCGAGTACTTCCAGGACGCGTACGAGATCGGCCCCGAGAAGATCATCGACACCTACGCCGCGGCGACGCAGCACGTCGACCAGGGCCTGTCGCTCACGCTGTTCTTCAAGGACACCGCGACCACCCGCGACATCAACAAGGCGCAGATCTACGCCTGGCGCAAGGGCATCAAGACCATCTACTACGTGCGACTGCGCCAGCTGGCGCTCGAGGGCACGGAAGTGGACGGCTGCGTCAGCTGCATGCTGTGACGCCGGCAGACGAGACGATGAAGGAACAGCACATGGACACGCAGGAGACCCAGGCGTCGGCGTTCGACGACGCCATCGACGCCCCCGCGCTCGCCGACGAGGCCGGCGCGGCCATCGAGGCCGACCGCGCCGAGGTCGAGGCGGCGTTCGCCGACGGCGCCGCGCAGACCGAGGCGCAGAAGCGCCAGCACCGTCACAACCACCTGGTGCAGGCGATCAACTGGAACCGCATCGAGGACGACAAGGACCTCGAGGTGTGGAACCGCCTCGTGAACAACTTCTGGCTGCCCGAGAAGGTGCCGCTCTCGAACGACGTGCAGTCGTGGGCGACGCTCACCGCCGACGAGAAGCTGCTCACGATGCGCGTCTTCACGGGCCTCACGCTGCTCGACACCATCCAGGGCACGGTGGGCGCGGTCTCGCTCATCCCCGACGCGGTGACGCCGCACGAGGAGGCCGTCTACACGAACATCGCCTTCATGGAGAGCGTGCACGCGAAGTCGTACTCGTCGATCTTCTCGACGCTCGCGTCGACGAAGGAGATCGACGACGCCTTCCGCTGGTCGACGGAGAACCCGTACCTGCAGCGCAAGGCCGAGATCATCATCGACTACTACGAGGGCGACGACCCGCTCAAGCGCAAGGTCGCCTCGACGCTCCTCGAGTCGTTCCTGTTCTACTCGGGCTTCTACCTGCCGATGTATTGGTCGAGCCACGCGAAGCTCACCAACACGGCCGACCTCATCCGCCTCATCATCCGCGACGAGGCCGTGCACGGGTACTACATCGGCTACAAGTTCCAGAAGGGCTACGAGCAGCTCAGCCCCGAGCAGCAGGCCGAGATCAAGGACTACACGTACTCGCTGCTCTACGAGCTCTACGAGAACGAGTCGAAGTACTCGGCCGACCTCTACGACAACGTCGGGCTCACCGAGGACGTCAAGAAGTTCCTGCACTACAACGCCAACAAGGCGCTCATGAACCTGGGCTTCGAGCCGCTGTTCCCGTCGACCGTCACCGACGTCAACCCGGCGATCCTGTCGGCGCTGTCGCCGAACGCCGACGAGAACCACGACTTCTTCTCGGGTTCCGGCTCCTCCTACGTCATCGGCAAGGCCGAGGCGACCGAGGACGAGGACTGGGACTTCTGACCCGCTCGACGACGGCATGACGGATGCGGCCGGTCGCCCACAAGGGCGCCGGCCGCATCCGTCGTTCCCGGAGCCGTCGACGATCAGCCCGCGAGGTGACCGTCGGGATCGGCGACCTCGACCTCATGGCCGTCCCCGCGCATCCGCTCGACCGCCTCTGTGAGCAGCCTGCGGCCGATCGCGTTCGTCGACGCGACCCGCGAGAGGTCGAGCACGACCGGCGCGCCGTCGTCGGGCAGCTGCTGCAGCTCGCGCACCGCGACCTCGGCGGCGGCGAAGTGCATCGTGCCCTGCAGCTGCACCTCGCGGCGTCCGTCGCCGTCGCGGTCGGGCTCGACGACGCCGTGGAGCACGTGCGAGGCCACCTCGGGCGCGTGCATGAGGTGGAGCCCGAGCTCGACCGACAGCCGCTCGAACGCGCGCACCCCGCGCACGCTGCTGCCGATCTCGTCGAGGCGCGGCGAGAACGCCGCGAGGCCCGCCTGCCCCGGCAGCGCGCCGAGCACGCCGCCCGCGACGCCGCTCTTCGCCGGGATGCCGACCCGGCTCATCCAATCGCCCGCGGCGTCGTACATGCCGCACGTCGCCATCACGCTCAGCACCTGCGTGCACACCCACGAGTCGACGACCTGCTCTCCCGTCACGGGGTTGCGGCCGCCGGCCGCGAGCGTCGCCCCCATGACCGCGAGGTCGCGCACGTCGACGCGCGCCGAGCACTGCCGGATGTAGCCGTCGACCGCATCGTGCGGCTCGCCGTCGAGCTTGCCCTGCGAGTGCACGAGGTAGGCGAGCGCGAGGTTGCGGCTCGCGTGCTCGCGTTCGGACGCCGCGACCGCGTCGTCGACCTCGAGCCGGCGCCCCGCGAACGCGGAGAGGCCGGCGAGCACGCGCTCGTCGCGCTCAGCCAGGCCCAGGCTCGGATCGCCGATGAGCGAGTGCGTCGTGATCGCGCCGACGTTGATCATGGGGTTCCGCGGTCGCCCGTTCGACTCGAGCGAGATCTCGTGGAACGCGTCGCCCGAGGGCTCGACGCCCACGTGCTGAAGCACCGTCTCGAGCCCCCGGTCGGCGAGCGCGAGCGCATACGCGAAGGGCTTCGACACCGACTGGATCGTGAACCGGTGCTCGGCATCGCCGGCGCTGTGCACCCGGCCGTCGAGGGTGCACAGCGCCACCGCGAAGCGATCGGGATCCTCATCGGCGAGCTCGGGGATGGTCTGGAGCAGCTCGCCCTCGTCGTCGTCCGCGCACGCGCGCAGCACCTCGTCGAGCAGCTCGGGCACCGGGTTGCGCATGCCGCGAGGCTAGCGGCGGAGGCTGTCGACAGAGGTCGCCCTCAGGCCGATGGTTGAGCGTAACGCCGTTCGCGGATAGCGTGACCGGCACCGTCCGACGGCAAGACCTGCGGTCGGACTTCGCTTGGCTCAAGGAGGAGACACATGCGAAAGCTTCTACTGGGGATCGTCGCCGCCGCGGCGCTGATCTTCGGCGCGGCCGCACCGGCGTCCGCGATCACCGGCAACTACGTCGAGGACTACGAGCATCCGTACGTCGGACTGGTCGTCTTCTACGACGAGGCCGGCGAGTTCACGGGCCGGTGCTCCGGTTCGCTGCTCACGCCGACGGTGTTCCTCACCGCGGGACACTGCACCGACGACAACGCGACCGCCATCGTCTACTTCCAGCAGGACGCCGGCGCGAACTACGACCCGGACACGCAGCTCGACCCGATCACCGGCTACCCGGAGTTCTGCGCGGGCGACACGCTCGGGGAGGTCTGCGCGACGTCTGACGAGCTCTACAACTACGGCTTCGACGACTTCGCCTCCTTCCCGAACACGTACGACGTGGGGCTCGTGATCCTGGATCAGCCGATCTACCTCGACGAGTACGGGGCGCTCGCGGCGCCCGGCTCCCTCGACGGCCTCGCAACGGCGCGCGGCACGCAGGAGGTCACGTTCACGGCCAGCGGCTACGGCCTGACCAAGAGCAGCCCGGTCGCCTTCGAGTCCTACCGCGAGCGGCTCATGGCCTCGGGGATCCTCGTGAACCTGTCGAGCGCGAACACGGACGGCTACAACCTGCAGACGAGCGGGAACGGCGCCGGTCGCGGCGGCACGTGCTCCGGCGACTCCGGAGGGCCGGTGTTCTACGGCGGCTACGAGTCGAACACGATCGTCGCGGTGACGTCGTTCGGCCTCAACTCGTGGTGCCGCGGGGTCGACTTCGCGTACCGGACGGACCAGCAGGCGGTGCTCGACTGGATCGCGTCGATCATCGGCGAGGACGAGTTCTCGCAGATCGAGGTCGTCACGCTCTGAGCAGGGGCAGGAGCCCGGCGAGCGCCCGCTCGCCGGGTTCCTGCCGTGTCCGGACCGCGAACTCCGGAGAGCGCTGTGCGACGGCCGAGAGAGCGTTCCGTGCGATTGACCTCCGCCAGCCCGAGGCCGTACCGTGCTCGCGGAGGGGAGTAGTCCCCGTCCGAGCGTCGTCATTCCGTGCCCGCCATCGGGCTCCGGCGCTCGGGGGCGCGAGCGCCTCGGACGAGACCTCCGGTTGCACCGACAACTGGAGGACACGATGGACGTACCCCTCGTCGCCTGGATCGCCGTGCTCGCGGTGATCCTCGGCATGCTGGCGATCGACCTCTTCGCGCACCGGCGCGCCCACGTCATCGGAGTGCGCGAAGCGCTCGCGTGGTCGATCGTCTGGGTGCTCACGGGCGTGAGCTTCGGCCTGGTCATCTGGTGGCTCTGGGGCGCGGAGCTCGGCCAGCAGTACTTCGCCGGCTACCTGATCGAGAAGTCGCTCGCGGTCGACAACGTGTTCGTCTGGGCGATCATCTTCGCGAGCTTCGCCGTGCCGCGCGAGCTGCAGCACCGCGTGCTGTTCCTCGGCGTGCTCGGCGCCCTCGTCTTCCGCGGCATCTTCATCGCCGCGGGCGCCGCGCTCATCGAGCGGTTCTCGTGGGTGCTCTCCGTGTTCGCGGCGTTCCTCATCATCACGGGCATCCAGATGCTCCGCACCCGGAACGAGCACGCGCATCCCGAGCGCTCGTGGGTGCTACGGCTCTTCCGCCGCGTCGTGCCGATGACGGATGCGTACCACGGACAGCGCTTCGTCGTCCGGAAGGCGGGGCTCGTCGTCGCGACGCCGCTGCTCGCCGTGCTGGTGCTCGTCGAGGTCACCGACATCGTCTTCGCCGTCGACTCGATCCCGGCGATCTTCGCGGTCACGTCGGAGCCGTTCCTCGTCTTCACGGCGAACGCGTTCGCGATCCTGGGCCTCCGCGCGATGTACTTCCTGCTCGCCGACCTCGTGCACCGCTTCGTCTACCTCAAGGTCGGGCTCTCGCTCGTGCTCATCTGGGTGGGCGCGAAGATGGCGCTGCTCGACGTGCTCTACATCCCGACGCTCGTCTCGCTCGCGGTCGTCGCCGCGATCATCGCCACGTCGATCGGCCTGTCGCTGCTCGCGACCCGCGGTCAGGGGCGCCGAGCGGTGACGGCTGCGCCGGCCGGCGCGTTCCGCGTCGCGAGCGACGAGGAGATCGCGGAGCTGGAGCCGCTCCTGCGGCGCAGCGGCTCGCACGCGCGCGCGAAGCGCTGACCGCGCGACGGGCGTGCACGAATCGCCCCTGGCGAGGCCCGGCGGCCGGTGGCATCCTGGGGCCGTCCCGCCGAGCCGGCCGCCGGGACCGGCGCGAGCGCGACCCTTCGAGATGGGTGGCGACCATGACCGACGACGTGCTGCTCGACAACCGCGACATCGAGCACGTGATCGAGGCGATCGGCGAGCGGCTCCGGCATCGGCGCGGTGCGCCCGCCGCGCACGCGACGCCCGACCCCCGTTGGACGCTCGACGACGGCCGGCCCATCGCCAGCGCGGTGCGGCAGCGGGTCGACGAGTTCCGCGAGACGATGCGCGGGCTCCCGCTGCACGACTTCGGCGGCTCCGTCCTGCAGCGCGCGGTGCGCACCTCGGTGCTGACCGGCGCGAAGCACTTCGAGCTCCATCGGCCGCCCGAGCCCCGCGACATGCGGCACGTCTACGGCCCCGATCGCGACAGCCTGCGCGAGCGCCGCTACTACCGGTTCGCGTGGACGGACGCGACAACCGGCGGCGGCACCGTCTTCGCCGGCCACCCGCAGATCGTCGGCCAGGGCCTCCTGCAGGCGAGCGCGTGGGCCTACTCGGGCCAGGCGTCGTTCGCCGTCACCGGCGCCGGCACGCTCTTCGTGCCCGAGCACGGCGCCGCCCGCGTCGCGGTGCGCCCGTACGTGCCGTGGAGCACGACCGCGTCGTTCACGCACTCGACGTGGGACGAGGACCCGGAGGCGACCCCCGCATCCGTCGCGTGCCTGCTCGGGATCCTCGTGGAGAGCTGGCATCCGGGCGACGCGCTCGTGCAGCAGGAGCAGGACGCGTACATCACCGCCTTCGCGCAGTCGACCGACCGGTTCCTGAAGGGTGTCCCCGCCGCGGGGACCGCCACGATCGGCTCGGGGCTCGCGACGAGCTTCGTCGCCGTGCCCGGGCGGCGCTACGCGATCTACGTCTACGCGTGGCTCGAGGCGAGCGTCGCGCCGCAGGTGCACCGCAACCAGCAGCGCTTCTGCACGATCGACGTCGACGCGTCGGTGCCGTTCGTGGTCGCCGAGGAGACGCTGCTGTAGCGGGTTCGTCATCCCCCTCGACGAAGGCGAGACGCGGCGGTCGCCAATCGGCGCTTCAGGTGTCGGCGAGATTCAATAGCCGACGTGCGCTAGTCCGAACTCGATCTGCTCTGGCGTGAATCCTTCGTATGCCAACTGATCGTAGAGCCCTTGGCGCGAGAACGAGGTGTAGTCGAGGTATGCCTCTGCCGATTCGGCGGCCTCGGCGTTCCAATCCGCACCCGCGTTATCAGCCCCGAAGGTCGCTTCCTCTGTCGAGTAACCCTCGTACTCGAGTTGACCGATGAGGCTTTCGCGCGAGAAGCCAGCGTAATCAAGGTACGACTGCGCCTGTCGAATGGCGTTCTGCTGTGCGAGCGTGAACTGCGGCGCTACCGCGACGGTCAGTGTCACGGATGTGCCCTCCGTCACCTGCTCGCCCGCGCTCGGGCTTGTGGATTCCACGATTGCCATCGGGTCCTCGAAGCTCGAGACCTCTTGGGTGGAAAGCCCTGCCGCGGTGAGAGCGAGCCACGCCTCAGTGGCGGTCATGCCCACCACTGCCGGCACTTCGACCAGCTCTGGCTCGGGGGTCGGAGGCGACTCCGTCTCGGCAGGGCCGTCATCGCTCGCGGCTTCGATCGCCGTCGAGGAGGCCGCCGGCGCAAGACGGTCATCCGAGTCTCTGTCACGGTTGCCCATGGCGCTGCCGATCGATCCGAACACCACCAGGGCAGCGAGTGCGGAGCCGGCGATGATCCAGCCCTTCTTCTTGCGGCTCATAGGTGTGCGTCCAGCGGGCGTGGCCGGGGTCCCCGCCCGCGGCGCAGCGCCCAGAGGGGCGGATGATGCTGCAGCCCCGGCCGAGACCGGATTCTGCACGGAGCCCGCGCCGCCTCCTAACGATGCAGGCCGCGAGGCCGCGAGGGGCTGCTGACCCGGTTCTATCCAGCGCGTGCCGTCCCAGTACCGCATTTCGCCGTTCGCGTGCGCCGCGGGATACCAGCCCGCGGACGGCCTGTTCTCAGCCATTATTCCTCTTCCTGCGTCGTTGCAGTCGCACTCATGCGCTTCGCACGATGGTAACGACGCGATGGCTGCTTGCGGACGCAGATTTATAACGGATCCTCATCGTTCCTTCGCGACTGGCTGACCTCACAAGTGTCGGCGATATGCGCATATCGGCTGGGGTTCGGTCGCGCCGACCACTCGAATCGACGTAGACTTCGGATTCACCGCTCGCAGGTGGCTTCGCTCAGCCGCACGCATCCGCCTCGTCGTCGACGGATGCTAGACAGCCGCTCAGGCGGCTGTGCGGTGCGGCTCGTACACTCGCGCGGGCACGCGCCGGTGCACTCCGGCAGCCGATGCGAGTCGGCGCCGTCGTCACCGGTGGACACCGCGACGGCAGAGGAGCACGAGCATGGCTACGACGGAGCACGGCGAGCAGCAGGGCCGGGAGCACGACGAGCACGAGCAGCACTCGCAGGGCGACGAGCACGGGCAGCACCGGCAGCACGGGATGCGGATGTACCTGCGCTTCGCCGCGATGATCCTCACCGGCATGGTCGTCATGTACTGGACGATGTTCGCCGGCTCGTGGGAGTGGGGTCACGTGCGCTTCAGCGAGAGCCGCATCTTCATGGCGCTGACGATGGGCGGCGCGATGGGCCTCGTGATGCTGGCGTGGATGCTGCACATGTACAGGAGCACGAAGGCGAACATCGCCGTCATCGCGGTGAGCGCGCTGCTGCTCGGCGGGGGCATCGCCCTCGACCGCACCCAGGCGACCGTCGACGACAGCGACTTCATGAGCGCGATGATCCCGCACCACTCGCTCGCGATCACCCGGTCCGAGCGGGCCGGGATCGAGGACGTGCGCGTGTGCGAGCTCGCGGTCGAGATCAGCGAGGCGCAGCGGCGCGAGATCTTCGAGATGGACTGGCTCATCGACGACATCGCGGCCAACGGCATCGCGGCGACGCCGGAGGAGGCGGAGGCGCGCCCCGTGCCCGAGTACGAGGAGCCGGCCGAGCGCGAATGCTGAGCGGCGTCAGTCGTCCGCCCGGTCGTTGACCCACTCGAGCAGGTCGCCGGGCTGGCACTCGAGCACGCGGCACATCGCCTCGAGCGTCGAGAAGCGCACGGCCTTCGCGCGGCCGTTCTTGAGCACCGCGACGTTCGCGGGCGTGAGGCCGACGCGCTCGGCGAACTCTCCCACGCTCAGCTTGCGCTTCGCGAGCTCGACGTCGAGGCGCACGACGATCGCCATCAGATGACCTCGTCGAGCTCGGCGCGGTAGCCGCTCGCCTGCTGCAGCAGGCCGCGCATGACGAGCATGAGCAGCAGCGGCAGCGCGCTGAGCACCACCGGGCCGAAGAGCGCCATCGGGATGCCCGGGTCGCGGAGCTCCGGGGTGAAGAAGATGACCGCCACGAGGGCGAGCGCGCCGACGGCGAAGACGGCCCAGCCGACCGCGAGGGCCCACACGATCGCGTCGACCCAGCGGCGCGAGGCGTCGCTGAAGAGGCGGTCGCGCTGCACGAGGGTCAGCAGCCGCCAGACGCACACGATCACGACGAGCACCGCGGCGATCACGAGCGAGAGCACGATCTGGGCCGGCACCCGGAACGCGAGCGCCTCGTCGGCGAGCTCGCCCGGGATCGACAGCACGAGCATGACCACGAGCCACGCTGCCGCGAGCAGCAGCACGACGCGCAGGGCGAGGACGACGATGCGGGAACGGAGCATGCCACAAGCATCGCACGATCTCTATCGAATGTCGATAGTTTTCTATCGGTAGCGGGCCGCCGTGGCCGAGCTCGTGCTGACACAGGAGTCCCGGGGGGGGGTACACGGCGCACGCATAGCGCGCGGTCACCGCACCTCCAGACCCGGCCGCCATGGCTCCCCACGATCCGACAAGGAATGAGGCACGGCCATGAGCAACGGCAATCTCACCATCGAGCAGGTGCAGGTCAGCACGGTCTACGACTCGACCGGCGACAAGGTCGGGCGGGTGACGAACGTCTACGTCGACGACTCCACCGGCGCGCCGGCGTTCGCCACGGTCGCCACCGGCTGGTTCGGCACGCGCGAGACCTTCGTGCCCCTGCGCGACGCGACCGTGCGCGGCGGCGAGCTGCACGTGCCGCACACGAAGGACATCATCAAGGACGCGCCGAACCTCGACGCCGACGCGCACTTGAGCGAGGCTGAGGAGGCAGAGCTCTTCCGCTACTACGACTACAGCGGCGTCGGCACCGGCGGCTGGGGCACGGGCACGACGGACCGCGACCGCACGTTGGACCGCGATCGCGACACGCTCGACCGCGGCGGCGACCTGCTCGACACCGACCGCGACACGCTCGACCGGGATCGCGACACGCTCGCCGGCGACCGCGACGCCTTCGACCGCGACCGCATCGGCGACGACGATCGCGAGACGATGGTCCGCCGGGAGGAGCATCTCGACGTCGGCACCGAGCGCGTGCAGACGGGCCGCCTGCGCATCCGCAAGCACGTCGTGACCGAGAACGAGACCGTCACGGTGCCGGTCGAGCGCGAGGAGGTCGAGATTGTCCGGGAGCCGGTCAGCGGCCGCAGCACCGGCGACCTCGGCGACGACGAGATCGACGTGACGCTCACCGAGGAGCGCCCGGTCGTCGACAAGCACGTCGTCGACGCGGAGCGCATCGGCGTGGACCGCCGCACCGTCTCGGACACCGAGACCGTCTCGGCAGACGTGTCCCGCGAAGAGGTCGACATCGACCGCGACATCGACCGCGACGGCGACATCCGCCGCTGACCGACGGCACCGACGGCCCGTCCCGCGCACCGCGGGGCGGGCCGTTCCACGTGGGGCCTGCGGCGCACCCGGCCGCGCGAGCCGCCGCGCGGGGCTGCCATGCCAGCGGCAGGTCACCCTCGCGTGGTTCGATCGGATGCGTGAAGGCCGACACGAGCGTCGAGGTGCGCCGGGAGTCGCGCGCGATCGGCGCGGCCTGGGCGTCCTTCGCGGCTGGCGCGCTCTTCGGACTCATCGCGCTCGCCGGGGACCCGCGACCCATCGCCGGGGACGGCTCCATCGCCCTGCCCGCCGCGGGCATCGCCGCGATCGTGACCGGCGGGGCGTTCGCGCTCAGCACGCTGCTGCACCGGCGCGGCGAGACGGCGCCCATGCCCGCCTGGCAGACGGCGGTCTCGCGGATCTCGGCGGTCGCGCTCACGATCGCCTTCGCCGCGGTCGCCTACCTCGGCACGCTCACGGGCGGCGAGGTGCTCGCGCGCGGGCTGCAGGGGCTCGAGGCGCCGGTGCTCGGCGGGGCCCTGCTGACCGGCATCGCGAGCGCCGCGGGCGGCTGGCTCGCGTTCCAAGCCGGGGTCGAGCTCGCGACCCGCGACCTCGCGACGCTGCTGTTCGCCTACCTCACGATCGGCACGGTCTTCGCGATGCTCACGGCAGACGACCCGCGCTGGTGGGAGCGGCACTTCTCGGCGCTCGGCGCGGGGGACGGCGCGGGTGCATGGGCGTTCAACGGCACGGTCGTGATCGCGGGACTGCTCGTCGCGACGATCGGCGCCTACATCGGGCGCGACCTCCACCGCGCGCTCGGCGACCGGGCGCTCGGGGGCATCGCGTGGACCGTCGGGCTCTTCGGCCTCACCGGCGCCGCGCTCGCCGGCGTGGGGATCTTCCGGCTCGAGTCGGCGCCCGTCCTCCACGACCTCGCGGCGTTCGGTGCGCTCGGGCTCCTCTGCGTCACCGCGGTCGTCGTCATGCTCGTGATGCCGGGGCCGCCGCGCGCGATGCTGCTCACGACGATCGGCGCCGGTGCCGCGATCGTCGTCGCGCTGCTGCTGTGGCGGCCGCTCGGCGTCTACTCCGCCGCGGGCCTCGAGGCCGTCGCGGTCGGCATCGCGTTCGTGTGGCTCACGACGCTCGTGCGCACGATCGCCGCGCTCTCGCCCGACCGCTCGCGCCCATCCGACGTGCCGAGCCTGCTCGGCGCGACCCGACGCATCCGCCCTGATCGCGTCGGGGCGGCGACGTGAGCACCGAGCCGGGCGGCGTCGCGGAGCCGGCACCGCGGCCGGGGGCCCGCGAGCTGCTCGAGCTGCGCTCCGTGCTCGGCGCGGGGATCGCGGGCGCGCTCGCCTTCCTCGTCGGGCTCGCGCTCATGGGCGGGCAGCCGCGACCGATCGGCGGCGACGACTCGGTCGGCCGGCTCGCGGCCCTCACGACCGGCAGCAGCGCGGGCCTCGCGTTCGCGATCGCCTACCTGCGCTCCGAGGTGCCGCTGCCGCCGCTGGGACGCCGCCTGCAGCGCGCGGTGCGCACGGTCGCGACCGCCGCGATCGCGCTCGTGTGCTTCGGCCTCGGCTACATCGCCGCGCTCACGGCGGGCGAGATCTTCCAGGCCGGCTTCGTGGGCCTGTCGCTCGACCCCTTCGCGGGCGCGCTCGCGTGCGCGGTGGCCGCAGCAGGGGCCGCCTACCTCGCCGTGCCGCTCGGCCACGACGTCTCGACCCGCACGCTCGGCGCGCTCGTCCCGACCTTCCTCGTCGTGGGCGTCGTGTTCTCGATGCTCACCGCCTCGCAGGAGGACTGGTGGCAGTGGCACTTCTCGCAGCTCGGCGCCGGCGGCGGCATCTCGGGCTTCGCGTTCAACCTCACGCTCGTGCTCTCGGGCCTGCTCGTGGCGACGATGGGCGCGTACGTGCGCGCCGATCTCGAGGCGATCGCGCGCGATCGCGGTCGGTCGCGGTGGGTCGGGCAGCTGCTCGCGCTCATCGGGCTCTGCATGGTGCTCACCGGGCTCGTGCGCGTCGACGTCGCCGAGTGGCTGCACATCGCCTTCGCCTCGAGCATGGTCGTGATCTTCTGCGGCCTGTGCGCGGCGCTCCCCCGGCTCGCTCCCGGGCTGCCGAAGGTCGTGCACGTCGTCTCCGCCGCGATGGTCGCCGGCACGGCGGTCGCGCTCGTGCTGTGGCTCCCGGTCGGGTACTACAACTTCACGGGCTTCGAGTTCGCCGCGAGCGGCCTCATCTTCGTCTGGCTCAGCGTCTTCATCCGCGCGATCGGCGCGGCGAGGGCGGACCGGGCGGACGCGGCGGCCCGCGAGGGCGGGCCGGCGGACTCGACATCGCTGCGCGCACGCGGCAAGGTTGGGGCATGAGCGAACACGAACCGGCAGAGGCCGAGACGCCGCAGGACCCCGCCTCGGGCACGGAGACGCCCGAGGAGGCGCAGCGGCGCAAGTTCCGCGAGGCGCTCGACAGGAAGAAGCTCGGCCACCACGGCCAGGGCATGGCGCCGCAGGGCGGCGTGCAGGGCGCCCACTCGGGCCCCGCCGTGCAGAAGCGGGTGCACCGCCGCAAGAGCGGCTGACGCGGGCAGCGCCGCGCGCAGCAGCGGTGCGATCAGGCGAGCGCGAGGGTCGTGATGCAGGTCGCCGCGTCGTCGTCGGCCGTCGAGAAGACGGCCGAGCCCGAGCGCCCCTCGTGCTCGATGGTGATGGTTCCCTCGACACCGCGCGGCAGCCAGTAGCCCACGAAGCCGTTGTCGAGCGTCGTCGTCGCCTCGTCCACCAGCACCGCGCCGGTCTCGTCGTCGGTGATGGTGACGTGCACCGGCACGCGCGCGAGCTCCCCGCGGCAGGTCGTGAGGCTGTGGAACCAGCACTCGTGCGTCCGCGAGGCGTAGGGAGCCGTCGAGACGTACGAGAGGCCGGCCGGCATCGGCAGCTCGACCTCGCGCGCGGCGTCCGAGAGCACGAGCCGATCCGGTCGCACCGACGCCATCAGCTCGGTCGACCGCTCGGCCACGGGCACGCGCTCCAAGGCGTCGACGATCTGCTGCGTAGAAAGTCCTTCCATTCCGTGCTCGACGAGCATCTCGGCCGAGCGCGCCGCCACGCGCGAGTCGGAGGCCGCGACGCAGCCGGTGAGCAGCAGCAGTGCCGCCGCGGCCGCGGAGACGAGCGCCTGCACGCGCGTGTACATAGCCATCCTCCTTCGCCTGGCACCCACCGGGCCGTCGCCGATTGGAGGGTGCGGCCGCATGGGTCCGAGGGTCGCGAGTGTCTCGGCTCGACTAGGCCAGCATACCCCCGGCGGGTATAAGCCAACCGCGGACCGGCGTCGTCTGCTCGCCCGATCAGCGAGAGCGTGTCGCGCGCACCGCCAGCTGCAGCGCGAGGCGCACCTCTGGGTCGCCGAGATCCATGCCGAGCTCCACCTCGACTCGCGCGATGCGCTGGGCGACCGTGTTGCGATGGACGCCGAGCGCGGTCGCCGTCGCGGCGAGCGACGACTCATGATCGAGGTAGGCCGCGAGCGTGCGGCGATCCTCGTCCCGCAACGGGTCGAGGAGGCCCTGGGCGGCGGGGAGGAACGCGTCGCTGCCCGTCCACGCCATGAGCAGCTGATCGATGCCGAACCGATCGACGTGCAGGAACCAGCTGGCAGCCGAGCGATCGGCAGCGAGACGAGCCGCATCCATCGCCTCGTTGACCGTGTGACCGAAGCCCGTGAGGCCGCGCTGCAGCGTGCCGACGCCCGTCGCCACCGGCAGCTGGAGCAACCATGCGCCGTGGAGGTCGCGGAGCGCCCGGACCGCTGCACCGAGCGCCTCCCGTGGGGGCGCGCTCGTGAAGCTCAGCCATCCCACGACGCCCGGGCCGCGGATGGTGGCGTGTGCGCGCGCGGGCAGCGCCGCGAGGCTGGGCTGCACGAGGCGCAGCACCTCGAGCGGCTCTGAGCGACCTCGGCCCTGCACGGCGAAGCCGGCGTGCCATCCCTCGGTCGTCCAGCCTCGCTCAGCCACCCGTCGATCCAGCTCCGGGTCGTGACTGGCCGCGGGGTCGAGCAGCTCGCTGAGCAGTGACGAGGAGCGCGACGCGTCGTCGCGCTCCTCGACCTCATCGATGAGCAGCCGAGCAGCGACAGCCGGCATCGCGATCTCCGCGGCCGCCGCCAGAGCCGCGAGCTGGCGCAGCCCGAGGGCGCGTCCGTGGAAGGCGAGGCGCAACCGGTGAGCGCCCTTGCTGTCCACTCGCACCGAGGCGACGGTGCCCACCGGGTGCTCGAGGCGGTCGACCCAGCTGTCGAAGTCGATGAGCGGCACGAGAGACGGATCGAGCGCGGGGCCCGCTTGCTGCACGATGCCGTGCGGGGCTACCAGCGCGACGCCGTGGCCGATGCCGGCGGCGAGGTGCCGCAGCTGGTCCGGAAGATCCCGCGCTGCGTACTGGATCGTCTGCGCGACGCGCCGCACGAGCGAGAGAGCGAGTGCGTCCGCGCTCGTGGTGAGCTCCCAGCACGTGCGCGCCAACGCGGTGGGGCGCTCGGCCGTCACGAGAGTGAGCCCCACGCGCGAGGCGAGGTTGGCGGTGCCGATCGATACGGGTGTGCCTGCCGGGAGCGCGAGTCCGGAGATGCCGAGGTCGCGCGCACGACGCACCAGGGCGTCGAGCTGCCATGGACGGGTTCCAGTCACCGTCATGACGATCGCGAAGGTCGCGCCGGGTGCGCGCCCGAGCGTGGACTCGTCCGGCTCGACCATGACGCGGTCCCACGCGTCTGCCGCTCGCGCCACGAGCTCGACACCACCGTGCCCGGGTTGCTCGAGGAGCGCGTCGAGACGGAGGGCGCTCATGCGGAGACCTCGTCGAGCCCCGTCAGCCCGTAGCGCGAGGGCAGCACCTGCGCCAGCCTGTCCGGCTGCGACGTCCACCACGCGGGAGCCTCGAGCCCGACGACGGCGACGCTGCGGCCGGCCGCTATCTCCTCGACCTGCAGCACTGCGCCCGTCTGAGGGTCGATCACGTCGATGATGTCCGGCGAGCGAGCCGCGACGGCGCCGTCGATGACGCATGCGACGACCTCGCTGCGAGCGACCAGCCGCACCACCGCACCGTCGTCGGCCGCGATGTCGATGACGCGGACTCGCACGTCAGCCGGGTCGGGGCCGACCTGGGCGACGCGGCCGAGGGCGAGCGGCTGCGCCCCGATGGCGGCGATCCGCGAGCCGATCCCCGCCTGCGTCAACCAGGCTTCGCCGAGCGCTCGCGCCCGTGCGAGCGTCCCTCGTATCGCGTGCTCCTCGAGGTCGCCGACGGTGAATCCCCCGATGACGATGCCCGCCCATCCGCCGGCTGCCTGGAAGGCAGCGCGCAGCACGTGCTCGACGTCAGCGGGACGCGCGTCGGCGAGCAGGAGCGAACCGCGGGTCCACGCTGAGACCGCGATGGCGATGCCCGGGAGGTCGTCCGCGAGCAGCGAGAACTGGTCGAGGTAGGGGAGTGCCCTTCCCATGAGATCGGCATCGACGAGCGCGAGCTCACGCGCCACCAGCAGCGGCGCGAGCGCGTTCATGCCGCCCACTTCGGTGGCGCAGACCGCGGCCGCGCGCGAACCCGTCCAGCGATCGACGGACTCGATCGCGTCGACGAAGAGGTCGCTTCCAGGCAGCCGCTCTCCGAAGACCATCGTCGAGCCGCCGATGCCGACCGCGACGCAAGGCGTGGCGGGGTCGAGCTCCTCGACGTCATTGACGCGCAGCGGCCACGCAACGCTCTGCTCGACGCCCATGGCCATCAGACGCGGCGTGCCGCCGCCGCCACCGCCGAGGAGGGACGCGCCGGTGCCGAGCGCTGCGAGGCCGTCGCGCTCGAGCGTCCACCCCATGCGCCCAGCCTACGACCGCGCCCTAGTTGTACCCGGCCATGACCTTGGTGCATTGGGCGGTGGCGTGAGGAGGACCCCCGCGGGTTGAGTGGAGTTGTTCACGC
>NZ_JANQCH010000318.1 GCF_024723325.1 Agrococcus sp. HG114 | reverse complement strand
ACCCGAGCGCGGCGGCGTCGAGCGCCGCGCGCACCACGGTGCGGCACTCCCGCGGCAGCTGCGCGGCCCGCCGCGCGACCGCGATGGTCGCCTCGACGTCATCGCCGACGAGCCGCACGCACGCTCCCGGCTCACGGTGGAGCGCGTGCGGCACCCCTGCGAGCCAGTCCCATGCAGGGCCGTCGGGCGCGATCACCTCCGCGGCGTCGGGCGGCACGGCGTCGAGCGCCTGCACGACCGCCGCGCGCGCGAGCGCGAGCGCGACGGCGTCCGGGCCGACGAAGCCGAGCCCGTCGCGGGCGTCGACGACGATCGGGCCGTCGACGACCGCGGC
>NZ_JANQCH010000317.1 GCF_024723325.1 Agrococcus sp. HG114 | reverse complement strand
AACCAGTGTGCAATCTCTAGTCAGTGCTACAGCAATGCAGGTTACCGCAGAAATTGGACAATCCATATCCAAAGGACAGGTTCTAGTTCGGCTAAATAATCAAGACAATAACGCTCGCTTAGCACAAGCAAATGCCAATCTCGCAGCGACCCAAGCCCAAGCTGAGCTCAATAGATCATTGGTAGAGCGCAAACGCAGACTGTGGCAACAAGGTTTTATTTCCAAGTTGGAATATGAGCAAAGCCAAGTTGAGTATCGTGCGCAAGCTGAACATATTAAGGCTGAACAAGCCAATGTCAATATTGCCGAAAAAGCCAGCCAAGATACGGTGATTCGT
>NZ_JANQCH010000316.1 GCF_024723325.1 Agrococcus sp. HG114 | reverse complement strand
CCGCAGCACCGCGTTCGCGAAGCCGAGCCGACCCCGGTTGCGGCGGCCGAGCAGCTCGACGGTCGCGTGCACGGCGGCGTGGGCGGGCACGCGCATGCGGCTCAGCTGGTGGGAGCCGATGCGGAGCGTCGCGAGCGTCTCGGCGTCGATCTGCTCGACCGGGCGGCCCGCGGCGTCGGCGATGAGCGCGTCGTGCTGCCCCTGCCAGCGCAGCGTGCCGTACGCGAGCTCGGTCGCGAAGGCCGCGTCGGCGGGGCTCAGCCGCGCTTCGCGGATCCGCGCGGGCAGCAGCAGGTTGGCGTACGCGTCGTCGCGGGCGACCGCGAGCACGACGTCGCGC
>NZ_JANQCH010000315.1 GCF_024723325.1 Agrococcus sp. HG114 | reverse complement strand
AACAAAGGCCGAAGCGGAAATGCAAGAGATAGAAATAGAAGATGAGCCTGCTGGAGAAGATTGTGAGAAATGCGGCAATCCAATGGTCATTAAAATGGGTCGGTTTGGTAAATTTATGGCTTGCAGTAATTTCCCTGATTGCCGTAACACAAAGCCTATTGTGAAACAAATTGGTGTGAAGTGTCCAAAGTGTAAAGAAGGAAATATTATTGAACGAAAAAGCAAAAAGAAGAGATTATTTTATGGCTGTGATCGCTACCCTGATTGTGACTTTATTTCTTGGGACAAACCACTTGAACGTCCTTGTCCGAAGTGTAATGGCACACTTGTAGAGAAGAAG
>NZ_JANQCH010000314.1 GCF_024723325.1 Agrococcus sp. HG114 | reverse complement strand
ACCTTGTTCTGCAATTATTTAAAATAAAACTGTAAATCTTTTGCCAGTCGTTCGTATTGTTCGAAAATTACTTTATATTGGACATGCCGCTCAGGGTCTGGTTGAACCACTTTACGAGCCGGTAAATTTTGCTTTATTTCTTCTAGTGACGCTGCTTTCCCTGCCCCAACCAAAGCTGTCCATGCCGCACCCCATGCTGCACTATAAGGGGTGTCAGATAGATGAATTTCCTGTCCGAATACATCAGCGAGAATTTGAACCCATAACGGTGATTTCGTCAGTCCGCCATTGACACAAATTTTCTCCGGAGCGCCGGCAATTTTTTCTAAAGATTGGCCAATTT
>NZ_JANQCH010000313.1 GCF_024723325.1 Agrococcus sp. HG114 | reverse complement strand
GCTCCGCACCGCGCTCGCGGGGCTGCGCGCCGCGACCGACGGGGCGCTCGTCGTGCGCAGCGGACGGCCCGAGGCGGTGCTGCCCGCGCTCGTGCGCGAGTCGGGGGCGGATGCGGTGCACGTCTCGGGCGAGTCGACGCCGTACGGGCGTCGGCGCGATGGGCGGGTCGACGCGGCGCTCGACGTGCCGCTCGTCGCGACCGGCACCCCCTACGCCGTGAGCCCCGGACGGGTGCGGAAGGCGGACGGCTCGCCGTTCCGCGTCTTCACGCCGTTCTCGCGCGCGTGGCTCGAGCACGGCTGGCGCGCGCCCGCCGAGCGCGCGAGCCCGCGCTGGGTGCGGCGG
>NZ_JANQCH010000312.1 GCF_024723325.1 Agrococcus sp. HG114 | reverse complement strand
GCCGCGGGCAGCTCGCCCCCGGGGCGGCGCGCGGCGAGCTCGGCGGCCTCGAACGCGTGGCTCGCCCGCCGGACGGCGTCGCGGTACGCCGCGAACTCCTGCGGGGTCATGCGCGCCGACGCGTGCGCGGGCCGCAGCTCGAGCGCGCGCTGCTGCTCGCGGAGGAACGCCTGCAGGGCGGGCGAGGCGGGATCGCTCATGGCCGGGTAGTCGATCGCCTTCGCCGGGTCGGTCTCGTAGGCGATCCAGCGCGCCGTGAGCGCGTCGTGCTCCGCGCGCAGCCGCGCGAGCGGCATGGCCTCGACCGGCGCCCTGCCGGTCGGCATCGTCGCGCGGGCGGCCTGCACGGT
>NZ_JANQCH010000311.1 GCF_024723325.1 Agrococcus sp. HG114 | reverse complement strand
GCTGAAAGGTGCGTTGAAGTGTTGGTATGTATGTGTTTTAAAGTATTGAAAACCCTTAAAATTGGTTGCACAGAAAAACCCCATCTGTTAAAGTTATAAGTGACCAAACAAATAACTAAATAGATGGGGGTTTCTTTTAATATTATGTGTCCTAATAGTAGCATTTATTCAGATGAAAAATCAAGGGTTTTAGTGGACAAGACAAAAAGTGGAAAAGTGAGACCATGGAGAGAAAAGAAAATCGCTAATGTTGATTACTTTGAACTTCTGCATATTCTTGAATTTAAAAAGGCTGAAAGAGTAAAAGATTGTGCTGAAATATTAGAGTATAAACAAAATCGTGAAACAGGCGAAAGA
>NZ_JANQCH010000310.1 GCF_024723325.1 Agrococcus sp. HG114 | reverse complement strand
ATAGTACGGTTGCCAGTACCTTTGTCCAGACCGTAAGCCAGCGCAGCTGCGGTCGGTTCGTTGATGATACGTTTTACTTCCAGACCAGCGATACGGCCTGCGTCTTTGGTTGCCTGACGCTGAGCATCGTTAAAGTATGCCGGGACGTTAATAACAGCTTCAGTTACCGGTTCACCCAGGTAATCTTCAGCGGTTTTCTTCATTTTTTTCAGCACTTCAGCAGAGATCTGCGGCGGTGCCATTTTCTGGCCTTTAACTTCGACCCATGCGTCGCCGTTATCAGCAGCAATAATTTTGAACGGCATGATGGAAACATCACGCTGTACTTCTTCGTCCTGGAAGCGGCGGCCAATCAGGC
>NZ_JANQCH010000030.1 GCF_024723325.1 Agrococcus sp. HG114 | reverse complement strand
GAGCGCTTCAATCGCACCCTGCAAACCGAATGGGCCTACCGGCAACCCTTCACCAGCAACGCCCAACGCGCCGCCGCACTTGTCCCATGGCTCGAGCGCTACAACACTGAACGCATCCACTCAGCCATCGGCGCCCCACCGGTCACCCGCGCGGCACCAACGTCATGACCGCGTACAGCTAGCCGGCGAGCGCGGCGTCGACGATCGCCTTCGCCTCGGCCTGCACCTGGCGGAGGTGCTCCTCGCCCGCGAACGACTCCGCGTAGATCTTGTAGACGTCCTCGGTGCCCGACGGGCGGGCCGCGAACCACGCGCGCTCGGTGACGACCTTGAGCCCGCCTATCGCGGCGCCGTTGCCGGGCGCCTCCGTGAGCTTCGCGACGATCGGGTCGCCGGCGAGCGAGGTCGCCTCGACCGCGTCCCCGGTCAGCTTCCCCAGCCGGGCCTTCTGCTCGCGGGACGCCGGCGCATCCACCCGCTCGTACACGGGCGAGCCGAATCGCGCGGTGAGCTCGCCGTACAGCTGCGACGGCGACTTGCCCGTCACGGCGCGGATCTCGGATGCGAGCAGGCACAGCAGGATGCCGTCCTTGTCGGTCGTCCAGACGTTGCCGTCGGCCTGCAGGAACGACGCCCCCGCCGATTCCTCGCCGCCGAAGCCGACCGAGCCGTCGACGAGCCCCGGCACGAACCACTTGAACCCGACCGGCACCTCCCACAGCCGCCGCCCGAGCGACTCCGCCACCCGGTCGATCATCGACGACGACACGAGCGTCTTGCCGATCGCCGCGTCGGCGCGCCACTGCGGCCGGTGCGCGAAGAGGTACTCGATCGCGACGGCGAGGAAGTGGTTCGGGTTCATGAGCCCGCCATCGGGCGTGACGATCCCGTGGCGGTCGGCGTCGGCGTCGTTGCCGGTGAGGATGTCGAACTCGTCCTTGCGCGCGAGCACCGACGCCATCGCGTTGGGGCTCGAGCAGTCCATGCGGATCTTCTCGTCCCAGTCGAGCGTCATGAACGCCCAGGTCGGGTCGACGACCGGGTTCGTCACGGTCAGGTCGATGCCGTACCGCTCGGCGATCGCGCCGTAGTAGTCGACGGAGGCGCCGCCGAGCGGATCTGCGCCGATGCGAATGCTCGACGCCTTGATCGCATCGAAGTCGATCACGCGACCGAGCGCGTTCACGTACTCCTCGCGGAAGTCGTACAGCTCGACGCGCGGGTCGCTGCCGCCCGCCACCTCGACGCGCTGGACGCCCTCGAGGCCGCCGGCGATCAGCTCGTTGGCGCGCTTCGCGATCCAGCCGGTCGCATCCGAGTCGGCGGGCCCGCCGTGCGGCGGATTGTACTTGAAGCCGCCGTCCCGGGGCGGGTTGTGCGAGGGGGTGACGACGATGCCGTCGGCCTGGTCAGATGCGGATGCGCTGTGGTTGTAGTCGAGGATCGCCCGCGACACCGCCGGGGTCGGCGTCACCGAGCCCCGCGCATCCGCCATCACCCGCACGCCGTTCGCGACGAGCACCTCGAGCGCCGTGCGCTCGGCGGGCAGCGAGAGCGCGTGCGTGTCGCGCCCGATGAAGAGCGGCCCGGAGATCCCCTGCGCGCCGCGGTACTCGCAGATCGCCTGCGTGATCGCGAGGATGTGCGTCTCGTTGAAGGCGGTGTCGAACGCGCTGCCCCGGTGCCCGCTCGTGCCGAATGCGACCGCCTGGTCGGGGTTCGTCACGTCGGGCACGAGCTCGAAGTAGGCGCGCTCGAGCGCGGCGACATCGATGAGGTCCTGGGGCTGTGCGACGGTGCCGGCTCTGCTCATGGCCCCATCCAAGCATCGGCCGCTGAGCGGCGGCAGTTCGCCCGCGGCGCGCGGCCCCTCCGCGGACAGGTATATGCCGAGTGGCTCGAATGCGCCGCGCTTTCGAGCACTTGCGCATATATCTGTCGGCTCATCGACGCGCGGTCGAGGCTCCGGAAGTCGGCCGTTGTCGGGCCGGGAGCCCGGTGCCACACTGGCGCCCGTGGACGCACGCGACGGCGCGGACGACCGCGAGCGGGCGCTCGAGGCCGCGCACAGCGCCGCGCTCGACTGGCTCGCCTCGCTCGACAACAGACCGGTCTGGCCGCGCGCGACCCTCGACGAGATGCTCGAGGTATTCGGCGGCGAGCTGCCGGGCGACGGCGAAGACCCCGCCGCGGTGGTCGAGCGGCTCGCCGCCGACGCCGGCCCCGGGCTCGTCGGCATCCCCGGCCCCCGCTTCTTCGGCTTCGTGATCGGCGGCACGCTGCCGGCGGCGCTCGCGGCCGACTGGCTCGTCTCGGCGTGGGATCAGAACTCGGGCTCGGCGATGCTCACACCGACGACGGTCGCGCTCGAGCGCATCGCGGGGCGGTGGATGCTCGAGCTCTTCGGCCTGCCCGACACCGCCAGCGTCGGCTTCGTCACCGGCGGCCAGATCGCCAACTTCACGTGCCTCGCGGCTGCCCGCAACGCCGTGCTCGCCCGCGCCGGCTGGGATCTCGCCGACCTGGGCCTGCGCAACGCACCCGCCGTGCGCTTCGTCGTCGGCGCCGACCGCCACGGCTCGATCGACCGCGCGGCGCGCTTCCTCGGCATCGGCCGCAGCGAGATCGAGGTCGTCGAGGCCGACGACCAGGGCCGGATGCGCGCAGACGCGCTCGAGCGGACGCTCGAGCACGGCGAGGGGCCGCTCATCGTCTGCCTGCAGGCGGGCGAGGTGCACACGGGCGCGTTCGACGACTTCGCCGCGCTCATCGCGATCGCGCATCAGAGCGGCGCGTGGGTGCACGTCGACGGCGCGTTCGGGCTGTGGGCGGCGGCGAGCCCAGCGCTGCGGCCCCTGACGGCCGGCATGGAGCAGGCCGACTCGTGGGCGACGGATGCGCACAAGACCCTGAACGTGCCGTACGACTGCGGCATGGCGATCGTGCGGGACCCGGCCGACTCGATCGCGGCGTTCCGCACCGGCGGCGACTACCTCGTCTACACGGGCCTCGACCCGTGGGACGTCACGCCCGAGCTCTCGCGCCGCGCCCGCGGCGTGCCCGCGTGGGCCGCGCTGCGCAGCCTCGGCCGCTCCGGCGTGGCAGCCCTCGTCGACCGGCTGCACGCGAACGCGGTCGCGATGGCTGAGGGGCTCGCGGTGATCGACGGCGTCGAGGTCGTCAACGACGTCGACTACACGCAGGTGATGTTCCGGCTCGGCTCCGACGAGGCCACGCGGGCGCTCGGCGGCGCGATCCTCGCCGAGGGCACCGCCGTCGTCACCGGCGCCGAGTGGCGCGGGCGGGCGGCGCTCCGCTGCTCGATGTCGTCCTGGGCGACGACCCCGGGCGACGTCGAGCGCACCCTCGCGGCGATGCGGTCGCTCGCCACCTCCTGAAGCAGTCCGGCGCGCGCCGCGACCTAGGCTGGATCCATGACCCAGCCTCGCGTCGTCACGTTCCTCGGCCCTCGCGGCACGTTCACCGAGGCGGCCCTCGAGCAGGTCGAGGGGCTCGAGGACGCCGAGCGCATCCCGGTCGCGAACGTCGCCGAGGCGCTCACCGCGGTCGCGACCGGCCGCTCCGACGCGGCGATGATCGCGATCGAGAACTCGATCGAGGGCGGCGTGACCGCCGCGCAGGACGCGCTCGCCGCCACCCCGGGCATCCGCATCATCTCCGAGCACGTCGTGAACGTGAACTTCTCGCTCGTCGCCCCCGCCGGCACCCGCCTCGACGACATCACGGTGATCGCAGCGCACCCGGTCGCGTGGGCGCAGTGCTCGGGCTGGCTGCAGCGCGAGCTGCCCGGCAGAGCCCACCTGCCCGCCGCATCCAACGTCACCGCCGCCGCCGAGCTCGGCAGCGGCACCGCCGAGGCCGCTCTCTCGACGCCCACGATCGGCGACTGGGTCGATGGGCTCGACGTGCTCGCCGACCGGATCGGCGACAACCCGGATGCGGTGACCCGCTTCCTCTTCGTCGGTCGCGCGGGCGCTCCAGGCGAGCCGACCGGCGCCGACAAGACGAGCCTCGTCGTCGAGCTGCCGAGCGACGAGCCGGGCATGCTGCTCGACATGCTCGAGCAGTTCGCGACCCGCGGCGTCAACCTCTCGCTCATCCAGTCGCGGCCCATCGGCGACCGGCTCGGCCGCTACCGCTTCGTGATGGACGCCGACGGGCACATCCGCGACGAACGGGTGGCGGATGCGCTGCTCGGCCTGAAGCGCTTCAGTCCGTCGGTGACGTTCCTGGGTTCGTACCCGCGGGCCGACGGCCAGCGCATCCATGTCGAGCGCCGCTACACCGACCGCTCGTTCGTCGAGGCGCGGGACTGGCTGCGCGGCCTGCTCGCGGGGGAGCCGGACCCCGCGTAGACACGACAACGTTACGCCATGTGACTATGGGTGACATTACCTGTCGTTAGAGTGCTGTGGTGTCGCCGATCGATCCGGCGCGCATCCAGCACTCGACAGGAAGCAGTCCCGTGATCCTCTCCGGCCTCGTGATCGGCGCCCTCCTCGGCTTCGCCATGCAGCGCGGGCGCTTCTGCGTCACCGGCGCGTTCCGCGACGTCTGGCTCGCGAAGCAGTCCCGGTGGCTCACCGCGTTCTTCGTCACGATCGCCGTCCAGTCGGTCGGCGTCTTCGCGCTCGACGCGGCCGGCGTGATCGAGCTCGGCGGCGGGGCGTTCCCGTGGCTCGCGGCGATCCTCGGCGGCCTCGTCTTCGGCTTCGCCATCGTCTACGCCGGCGGCTGCGCGACCGGCACCTACTACCGAGCGGGCGAGGGCCTCATCGGCTCGTGGATCGCGCTCGGCGGCTATGCGCTCTCGGCCGCGATCATGAAGCACGGGCCGGGAGCCCCGCTCGTCGATGCGCTCCGCGGCGTGCAGGCGCCGGTGGGCACCGTGCACGAGCTGCTGGGCGTGAGCCCATGGGTGCTCGTCGCACTGCTCGTCGCCGGCACGGGCGCCGCGACGTGGCACCACCTCCGCCGGGACGCCGCCCGGCCGAAGCCCGTGCAGCTGCCCACGCGCCGGAAGGGCCTCGCGCGCATCCTCTTCGAGCGACCGTGGAACGCGTTCGCGACCGCCGTCGTGATCGGCGTGCTCGCGATCGCGGCCTTCCCGCTCTCCTGGGCGACGGGGCGCGAGGCGGGCCTCGGCATCACGACACCCAGCGCCGACATCGTCGCGTTCCTCGTCACGGGCGACGTCGAGCTCGTCGACTGGGGCGTCATGCTCGTGCTGGGCATCCTCATCGGCGCGTTCATCGCGGCGAAGGGCTCGGGTGAGTTCCGCGTCCGGGTGCCGGATGCGCGGACGGTGCTGCGCTCGACCGGCGGCGGGCTGCTCATGGGCGTGGGCGCCGCGATCGCCGGCGGCTGCACGATCGGCAACGCGATGGTCGGCTCCGCGCTCTTCACGCTGCAGGGCTGGACGGCGTTCGCCGCCATGCTGCTCGGCACCGGGATCGCGGTGCGGCTCGTCTTCGGCGCCCGCCGCGCCGGCAGCGCGGCGACTGCCCCTTCTCCCGTGAGCGTCGGCGCCTGACGCCCCCGACGCATCCGCTCGAACCATCACCGACCCAGGAGGAACCATGACCGTCCACGTGCTCGAGACCGAGGGCCAGGTGTGCCCGTTCCCGCTCGTCGAGGCCAAGCGCGCGATCGCCGGCATCCCGAGCGGCGACGAGCTGCGCATCGACTTCGACTGCACGCAGGCGACCGACTCGCTGCCGCGCTGGGCCGCCGACGAGGGCTATGCCGTCACGCACTTCGACCGCACGGGCGACGCGAGCTGGACCATCACGGTCCAGAAGCCGTAGCGGGCGCGGCAGCCCGTCGGCTCAGACTGCGGGGCCCTCGTCGCGCGCGTGCTCGCGCGGCACCCGCACCACGAGCGCGTCCTCGCGGATCGTCGCGCGCAGCGCGACCGCCTCGCCGACCACGTCGCCGTCGACCTGCACCGCGCGCGGCTCCTCGAGGCGCGCGTGCGTCTCCTTCGCCTGCCCGTACCCGAGCGCCGCGCCGGTGCGCTGCCGGCCGAGGTGCCCGCGGCGGCGGAGCAGCTTCGTCACGATCAGGTTGTTGCGCGCGATGTAGCCGGCGAGCTGCATCCAGCCGCGCGTGCCGCGCGGGCGCACGAGCGCGATGTCGAGCAGCCCGTCGTCGATCGCGGCGTCGGGGAGGATGATGATGCCGTTCGTCACCGTGCCGCAGTTGCCGATGAGCATCGTATTGACGACCGAGCGGGTCGTGCGGCCGCCGTCGAGGCGCACGTGCACCCGCACCTTGTCGAGCGACGAGATGACGCGGCCGGCCGCATCCACGTAGGCGAGCCAGCCGACCTTCTTCTTCAAGTCCTCGTCGGTCTTGTCGATCATCTCGGCGTCGAGCCCGAAGCCGACCATCACGGCGAACGCGTGCTTCGAGCGCTTCCCGTCGGGCGCCTGGATCTCGAGCTCGCCGAGGTCGATCTCGCGATCGGCGCCGTCGAACGCGACCGCGACCGCGTTCGCGAGGTTCGTCACGTCGATGCCGAGGTTGCGGGCGAGCAGGTTGCCCGTGCCCGCCGGCACGATGCCGAGCGGCACGCGCGTGCTCGTGATCTCGTCGGCCGCGACCCGCACGGTGCCGTCGCCGCCCGCCACGATGAGCAGGTCGATGTCCTCGGCGAGCGCCGCCCGCACCGCGGCGCGGCCCGCGTCGTCCGCATCCGTCGCGAACCACAGCGGCTCGGACCACTCGAGCGGCTGCGCCGTCTCGATGTGGGGCGCGAGCGTGGCGCGGTCGAGCTTGACCGGGTTGTAGACGATGCCAGCGCGCATGGGGGAACAGTACCCGCCGGGAGCCGTGAACCCGCTCGGCTCCCGGTCGCGCCTCGTAGACTGGCGCGGTGATCGATCCCCAGCTGCTGCGCGAGCAGCCCGAGCTCGTGAAGGCCAGCCAGGAGCGCCGCGGCGACCCGGTCGACTACGTCGACGACGCGCTCGCCGCCGAGAGCGCCCGCCGCGCCGCCATCACCGAGTTCGAGCGGCTGCGCGCCGAGCAGAACGCGCACGGCAAGCTCGTCGGGCAGGCGGCGAAGGAGGAGCGCGCCGCGCTCATCGAGCAGGGGCGCTCGCTCGCGAGCGGCGTGAAGGATGCGCAGGCGCGCGTGACCGAGGCGGAGGCCGCGTTCGACACGGCTGTCTCGCGGCTCGGCAACCTCGTGCACCCCGAGGTGCCGGCGGGGGCCGAGGAGAACTTCGTCACCCTCGCGACCCACGGCGCCGAGCGCACGTTCGACTTCGAGCCCCGCGACCACGTCGAGCTCGGCGAGAGCCTGCGCGCCTTCGACATCGCGCGCGGCGCGAAGGTCGCGGGCTCCCGCTTCTACTACCTGACCGGCATCGGCATGCGGCTCGAGCTCGCGATCATGCTGCTCGGCCTCGACCAGGTGCTCGCCGACGGCTTCACGCCGCTCACGACGCCCACGCTCGTGCGCCCCGAGGTCATGCGCGGCACCGGCTTCCTCGGCGAGCACGCCGACGAGGTCTACTACCTGCCGGCCGACGACCTCTACCTCACCGGCACCTCCGAGGTCGCGCTCGCGGGCTTCCACGCCGACGAGATCATCGACGTCGAGCAGCCCAAGCGCTACGCCGGCTGGTCGACGTGCTACCGGCGCGAAGCGGGCTCCGCGGGCCGCGACACCCGCGGCATCCTGCGCGTGCACCAGTTCAACAAGCTCGAGATGTTCTCGTACGTGAAGCCCGCCGAGGCCGAGGCCGAGCACGACCGCATGCGCGCGCTCCAGGAGCGCATGCTGCAGGCGTGCGAGCTCGACTACCGCGTCATCGATGTCGCCGCGGGGGATCTCGGCTCCTCCGCCGCCCGCAAGTTCGACATCGAGGCGTGGATCCCGTCGCAGCAGCAGTACCGCGAGCTCACCTCGACCTCCAACTGCACGACCTTCCAGTCGCGCCGCCTCGGCACCCGCTACCGCACCGAGACGGGGAAGACGGCGCCGGTCGCGACGCTCAACGGCACCGCCGCGACGACTCGCTGGCTCGTCGCGATCCTCGAGACGCACCAGCAGGCCGACGGCTCGGTGCGCGTGCCCGAGGCGCTGCGCCCCTACCTCGGCGGCCTCGCCGTCATCGAGCCGGTCGGGTCGGCCGCGTGATGGAGCCGATGCTCATCGCCCTCGACATCGACGGCACGGTCGTGCACGAGGACGACTCGCTCTCCCCGAGGGTGGCGGATGCGGTGCGCGCGGTCGTCGACGCCGGTCACGTCGTCGTGCTCGCGACCGGCCGCTCGCAGCGCACGACCGAGTCGACCGCCGTGCGGCTGGGCATCGAGCCCGCGCACCTCATCTCGGCGAACGGGGCGCTCGTGCTCGAGCGGCGCGGCGACGCGTACGAACCGATCCACGTCGAGACGTTCGACCCGTCGGAGGCGCTCCGCACGATCGCCGCGGGACTCCCGACCGGGTCGTTCATGGTCGAGGACGCGACGGGCCATCGCCGCTACACCGACGGCATGGTCGACTGGAACCTCGACGACGCCGAGCGCGTCGAGTTCGAGGGCCTCTTCGAGCGGCCCGCGATGCGCGTCGTGGTGATGAGCCCCGACCACGAGGTCGACGAGTTCCTCGAGATCGTCGAGGGGATGGGCCTGCACAAGGTGTCCTACGCGATCGGCTACTCGTCGTGGCTCGACATCGCCCCCGACGGCGTGACGAAGGCGACGGGCCTCGAGCGGGTCGCGAGCCTGCTCGAGATCCCGCGCGAGCGCATCCTCGTCGTCGGCGACGGGCGCAACGACATCGAGATGTTCGAGTGGGTCGCCGCCGGAGGCGGCCGCGCGGTCGCGATGGGCCAGGCGCCCGACGAGGTGAAGGCCGCCGCGACCGAGGTCACCGCCGACGTGCACGACGACGGCCTCGCCGAGGTGCTCGAGGGGCTGCTCGTCTCGGCGTGACGTCGGCGCGGCGGTGCCCGGCCGCCCCGACGTCCCGAGCGCGCTGACGGCATCTGCGTAGGCGACGCATCCGCGCCGCCTCTAGAATCGTCCGAAGGCTCCGCCGCGCACCCAGCCCGCGCGAGGGCGCCTGGAGGGCTGTCCGAGCGGCCGATGGAGCCGGTCTTGAAAACCGGTGGGCAGCGATGCCTCGTGGGTTCGAATCCCACGCCCTCCGCATCGGGAACCACGATCGAGGAGGGAGTGCCATGGCAGCCGAGCGCGCGACGACCGTGGTCGACACCTCGTCGATGGCGCCCCGCCACGGCCGGCTGCGCCGCCACTCGGGCGTCGCGCACGTCTTCCGCTGGGTCGCGCTCGGCCTCGCGGTCGTGCTCGCCTCGATCGTGGGCGTCGTCGGCATCTCGGTGCTGCGCGTCACCACGGGCATCACGACCGTCGACCTCGGCGCCGACGTGCCGCCCGCCCAGGCGGGCTTCGCGCCCTACGAGGGCGGCTTCACGATCCTGCTCGTCGGCTCCGACCAGCGCGAGGGGCAGGGCGAGGCGTTCGGGGAGTCCGCCTACGACGGCGGCAAGCTCAACGACGTCACGATGCTGTTGCACGTGAACGACGACCACAGCCAGGCGCGCGTCGTGTCGTTCCCGCGCGACCTGCTCGTCGACTTCCCCGCGTGCGAGGACCCGGCGACGGGCGACACCGTGCCGCCCGCCCGCAACGTGCAGTTCAACCAGGCGCTCGGCCGCGGCGGGCTCGCGTGCGTCGCGACGGTCGTCGAGGACCTCACGGGCATCGACGTGCCGTACGCGGCGATGATCACCTTCCAGGGCGTCATCAACATGTCGACCGCGGTCGGCGGCGTGCCGGTGTGCTTCGCGGGCCCGATCGACGACCCATGGACGGGGCTCGAGATCGAGGAGGCCGGCGTCCACGAGCTCGAGGGCGAGCAGGCGCTGCAGTTCCTCCGCTCGCGGCACGGCGTCGGCGACGGCTCCGACCTCGCGCGCATCTCGTCGCAGCAGGTCTTCCTCTCGTCGCTCGTGCGCACACTGCAGTCGGATGCGGTGCTCACCGACTTCACGCGGCTGTACGCGATCTCGCAGGTCGCGATCGAGAACATGACCCTCTCGTCGGGGCTCGGCGACATCGGCACGATGGTGTCGATGGCGCGCGTGCTCGCCGACATCCCGCTCGAGACGATGCAGTTCGTGCTGTACCCGAACGTCCCCGACGGGCCGCGGGTCGTGCCCGACGAGGAGCGCGCCGACGAGCTCATGCGCCGGATCCGCCTCGACCTGCCGATCGAGCTGGGGGAGGACTCGCTCGGGGTCGGGTCGACGGATGCGACGCCCGAGCCGACGACCGGGCCGAGCGCGTCCGCGTCGCCCGGGCCGGGCGCATCCGCCACCCCGACGCCCTCCGCGACGCCCGAGACCTCGGGATCCGCTGCGCCGACGCCGAGCCCGACGCCGGAGCTCGACGGCGTCATCGGCCAGGACGCCTCCCAGGAGTCGTGCGTCGTCCCCTTCGGCGGCTGACGCCCGCTCTCCGCCGGTCGAGCAGTGCGCGACGCGGCCGTATCAAGACCACTCGCCCGCTTTGCTAGACTTGCCGCTGGCCTGCCCATCGCGGGCCGAGGAGACGTCGCATAGTCCGGCCTAGTGCACCACCCTGCTAAGGTGGAGTCCCCAATAGGGGACCGAGGGTTCAAATCCCTCCGTCTCCACAGCGAGAGGCCCCGACGCTCGAGATCGAGCGATCCGGGGCCTCTTCGTCGTCGGGCGCATGTGCCCGCGCGGGCCCACGGGCGGCGGCCGCCGGCGTGGCGAACGCTGCGCTCAAGCGGAGGCACGCACGTCGCGTGCCCGCCATCGTGCCTGGAGGATCGCCTCGACCTCGACGCACAGCTCGAGCTGGCGCTCCGCGCGCGGGTCGGAGCGGGGCGCCGGATCCTGCAGCGCCTCGAGCAGCTCCCGGAGCCGCGCAGCCATGCGCTGCTGGTCGTCCTCGGCGATGACGTCGTCCTGCATGGCCCGAACCTAGCCCGTGCGTGCTGCCGCGGCCGGGCGGTGGAGCGCCTCCTGACCGATCACGAGGTTGCGATTGAGGTGCCGACGCACCTGGCGCAAGCGGGACTGTGTTTCGGCTGAGGGGTCGCGGACCGGGCGGGATCTGGCGGGCCCGCGCGCTGCTCGCTGGCAGTGTTGGTCTCGCAGGCGACAGTCGAGACAGGACCCGCTGCAACTGGGCGAACGCCCTGGCCGTGACCGCTCCGGCCAGGGCGTCGCCGGAGCCCGCCGCTCGGGGGCTGCGGCGCTGCATCGCCGGCTCAGCCCTCGATCTCGGCGTCCGGGTTCGCGGCCCGCATGAGCGCGATCGCGTCCGCGCGGAGATGCTCGGCGGTCGCCCGCTGCTGGGCGGCCGAGGCTTCGGCGACCGACAGGGCGGCGGCGCGGTCGTCGAGCTCGCGGCGGAAGCGGTCGAGCTCGTCGAAGCGGTAGTCGAGCGATGCCTCCCAGGTCATCGTGACGGGGTCGGCCCCGACCGGCCGGAGGGTCACGTGCCAGCGCGCGCGCTCGTCCGGCGGCGTCGCGGTGAATCGCGCGACGTCCGCCTCGTAGGCTGCGAGCGCCGCCTCGTACGCGCCGCGATCCGCGTCGAGCTGCGCGCGAGCGCGGGCGTTCTCGCCCTCGAGCGCGGCGACCTCCGCCCACGCGGCGTCGACGGCGGCCGTCGCCTGGGGGATCACCGCGCGCGCCCGTCGGTGCGTCTCGACGAGGGCGCCGCGGTCGGTGAAGTAGAGGCCGTAGACGGCTTCGAGCGTCGCCGAGAACCCGCCCGAGGGCATGACCTGCGAGCCGAGGTAGGCGAACTGCTCGTTCGCGCGGTTCTCCTCGTCGCCGGCGACCGACCACTCGATCTGCTCGTGCACGGGGTCATCAGCGGGCACGACTGCCGTCGCGCTCGCGACGAGCGCGTCGACCTGCGCCCGCTCGGGAGGGTCCATGCGCGCGTAGGCCGCGTGCAGCAGCTCGTGCGCCGCGACGGTGACCATGGATTCGTGCAGGCGCTCGTCGGCGGGCCGGAAGACGAAGATGCGGTCGGCGTCGCGGTGCTGCGCGACCCCGGTGAAGCACCCGGCGGTGACGTGCTCGCCACGGTCCGAGCCGCCCACTCCGGCGCACGCCGCCTCGATCTCCTCGAAGCTGCCCAATCGCGGCTCGGCGGCGTAGAAGATCGCCCGACCCTGTGCGGTGAGCAGCATGCGGTCCGCCAGGGCCACCACGTCCGGGCCGGGCGCGACCGGCGTGGCGGCGGGCTGCGGCGTCGCGGCCGTCGAGGTCGAGGGCAGGAATCCGGGCGGCTGAGCCAGGGGCGTCGCCCAGCCGCTCGAGTTGAGCGCGGCCAAGCCGGCCACGAGAGCCACGACGATCCCGATCGCCCCGGCCGTCGGCAGCGGGCGAGCGCGCCGTCGCGAGGGCGCGCTGTGCTCGTTCCACGTCATCGGTGCTCCCGCATCGCGACGGCTGCCGGCGGGGCTGGGACGGCGCCGCGCCGGCTGGTGCCGGGGTCGTGTCTCGCCGCTCGGGATCGCGGCAGTCCAGAGGCTACCCCGTCCCGCGTCGACCCAGTCGCGCATCCCTCCAAAGATTTCTCAGCGGAGGGACGGGCATCGCCGCTACGCTGGCGGAAGCGCAGGGCGGATCTTGCTCTGCGCTTTTGAACGCGGCTCCCAGTCGCACAGCATGATTGAAGGAAATATGGCAACCGGCACCGTCAAGTGGTTCGACTCGGGCAAGGGCTTCGGCTTCATCGCCCCCGACGACGGCGGCAAGGATCTGTTCGCTCACTACAGCCAGATCCAGTCCAGCGGCTTCAAGACCCTCGAAGAGGCTCAGGCAGTCGAGTTCGAGATCGTCGAGGGCAACAAGGGCCCGCAGGCAGCGAACATCCGCCCCCTGTGAGCCTGGTCGCGCCGCGTACGGCGTGACTCGATTCGCGCCGACGGCCAGGGATCAGGTAGTCTGATCCCTGGCCGTTCGGCCAAGCGCCCGTAGCTCAACGGATAGAGCATCTGACTACGGATCAGAAGGTTGGGGGTTCGAGTCCCTCCGGGCGCGCACTGTGTTGAGACAGTAGAAGGCCACCTGCGGAAGCAGGTGGCCTTCGTGGTTCGTCGGGCCCGAAGAGCGCGCGTGCGACCGGCGCTGTGAGCGCTGCGACGGTCAGCGCCATCAATAGTCCCGCCGCGACGTACAGCACGGCGACGAACCAGATGGGGCTCGCCTCGTCGACGAGCGGCGAGGGGGCAGCGGTCCACAGGATGGCCACGAGCCATGCGCCCATGTTGACCGGCACCCACCGGAACGTGCGGGGACGGTCGAGCACGAGCCACTGCGCGAGCGGGATGCTCGCGAGCAGCGCGAGCGCGCCGACGGCGAGCAGGGCGACGGTCCAGGCGCTGTCGATGCGCAGACCCACGGTGCTCGGCAGCATTCCGAGCAGCCACGCGAGGGCCGCCGCGCAGGACGTGGCCCCGATCCATCGCGCACGGTGCGGCCTGTTGCGCTGCATCGCGAGCCATTGGCCCCACCCGAGCGCTGCGCCCTCGACCGCCCCGCCCGCGACGGCGAGCGCGAGGCGCGGCAGGTCGGCGAGCTCGAGCACGATCGCGAGCACGGCCGCGCCGGTCGCGAGGGCGAAGCCGATCGCCTCGCCTGCCGCGACGAGGACGATCCAGCGGGGCACGAAGCGCGAGGCCACGGCTTGACGGTACGACCCTGCGCTCGCGGGGCCAAGCGCGTGATCCTGCCATCTCAGCCGGATCCGGCTGTGGAGCTTCGAGCGCTGGCGTGCGACACTCGTCCGGAGCGACGAGCACTCCAGCGCGGCCGCCAGACCTGCCCGTGCGAAAGGCCCGCCGATGCGCCGCACCCTCGCTCCGCTCACCCTCGCCGCCCTCGCCGTCGCCGCGCTCACCGGATGCGTGATCGCGCCGCCGATGGCTGGCTCCGACTTCGGCTTCGTACCCGCTCCTGCCACCACGGGATACGACGACTACGAGATCGACGCCGCCGAAGAAGCGCGGTGGCAGGAGGAGCATCGCTCGTGGGAGCTCGACTTCGCTGCGCAGGTCGCCGACGAGCTGCGCGCCGCGGGCTCGCAGCTGGCGCCGGGCGAGGGCGAGTCGCTCGAGGTGTTCCGCCACGTCGTCATCGGCGTGGGGTACGAGTGGTGCGAACGGCTCTACCTCGACGACGGGGTGCGGGATGACCCAGCCGCTCATGCAGAGCTCGCGCAGCGCTACGGCTGGACGACCGACGACTACCGCATCGTCGCCGAGGCATCGGAGCTCTCGCTGTGCGGGTACTGACGTCCCGCGCCTGAGCGGCGGCCGCTTGCCGGGGCCCGTGCGCTGCTCGGCACGCTGGCCGAGCAGTGGGGGCATCAGGGCGCGTCGTCGTGCACGCCGCACGAGCAGCCGGCCCGGCCGAGCTCGGCGCTGCGGGCATCGTACGCGCGCAGCACCGCGTGCTCGAAGACCGGCCGGTTCGGGGAGACGAGCTGCTGCGCCCAGAACGGGAGGCGGTGCGCGATCCGGTGCACGGGGCTGCCGACCGTCACCTCCGCGACGAACATCGCCCCGTACAGCAGCGTGAGGATCGAGAAGATCGAGAGCCCGCGCCCTCCGGGAAGGAAGGCTGTCACGATCGGGACGAGCACGATCGCGCCGAAGAACGCGTGGAGGAACGGGGAGCGTCGCACTCGGGCGCGCGCCGCGTCCCGGGCGTACTCGGTCGCCGCGAGCACCGCGGTCGCGCGCGCGATGCGGTGCGCCTCCCCGTGAGGCGTGTCCTCATCGGCGGCGATCCGGCCGATGCGAGCTGCACGGCGCACGGAGCGCTCGATCGCCGACGTCGCCTCGTCGGGCGTCCCCTCGTGGTCCATCGTGCCCACCTCCGCATCCGATCCTCTCGCACTCCGACGGGCCGCAGGGCCCGAACGCACCGCGGCCGCGGCGCCGACATCGCTGTCGGCGCCGCGGCCGTGGCGGGTGGGGCGGAGCCTAGAGGCTGCCGCCGCCCATGATGATGAAGTCGTCCTCGTTGCCCATGATGATGAAGTCATCCTCGTTGCGGAGCGTGGACAGCAGGTGGGTGGGAAGCTGCTTGAAGCGCATGGCCGGTCCTTCGTGGTGGTGGTGGGTGGAGTCCCCGCGGACCGGTCGGGCTTCCGCGGGGGTCTTGCTACCGCTGAATGTAGGGCATAGCACGTGCTCGGCGCGAGCGCGACATCATCCCTCGAGCGTGGCGCTCTCGAGCTGGATGTCGACGCCCGCGAGCGCCTGCGACACCGGGCAGCCGGCCTTGGCCTCCTCCGCGTACTGCTGGAACTGCTCCTGGTCGATCCCCGGCACCGTGCCGCGCACCGTCAGCACGCTCGTCGTGATGCCCTTGCCCGGCTCGAACGTCACCTTCGCGCTCGTGCTCAGCGACTCGGGCGCGTGCCCCGCCTCGTCGAGCGCGTGCGAGAGCGCCATCGAGTAGCACGAGGCGTGGGCTGCGGCGATGAACTCCTCAGGGGTCGTGCCGCCGCCCTCCTCGGCGCGCGCCTTCCAGGTGACGTCGAAGCTCGAGCCGGTGCCGAGCGTCGTCTGGCCGGAGCCGGTCTTCAGGCCGCCGCCCTTCCACTCGGTGCTCGCGTGCGACGTGATGGCCATGGGTCCTCCTCGATCTGCATCCCCGCCGGGGCGGGCCGACGTGCCCAGGCTACGCACCGCATCCGAGCGCCGACAGGGTGCTTGGATGGGAGCATGACTGAGAAGCCCGAGATCGACGCCCCCGAGGGGCCCGCACCCACCGAGCTGGAGATCACCGACATCACCGTCGGTGACGGCGAGGAGGCGGTGACCGGCAAGCAGGTGAGCGTGCACTACGTCGGCGTCGCCCACTCGACGGGCGAGGAGTTCGACGCCTCCTACAACCGCGGCGCGCCGCTCGAGTTCCCGCTCGGCGTCGGCATGGTCATCAAGGGCTGGGAGCAGGGCATCGAGGGGATGCGCGTGGGCGGCCGCCGCAAGCTCGTCATCCCGCCGCACCTCGCCTACGGCGAGCGCGGCGCCGGCGGCGCGATCGGCCCGAACGAGACGCTGATCTTCGTCTGCGACCTGATCGCGGTCAAGTAGCGCGGGACGCACGGGAGGGGGAGGCTGCGCAGCCTCCCCCTCGTCGTCCCCGTCTCAGATCGCCTTGCCGGGGTTCAGGACGCCCGCGGGATCGAACGCGGCCTTGACCGCGCGCTGCAGCGCGACCTGCCGCTCGCCCAGCTCGTCGACGAGCCACCGGCGCTTCAGGATGCCCACGCCGTGCTCACCCGTGAGCGTGCCGCCCATCGCGATCGCCGCCTCGAAGACCTCGTTCGCGCACGCCCAGATCGCCTCGGTCGGCTCCGCGCCGTCGAAGACGAACGTCGGGTGCAGGTTGCCGTCGCCCGCGTGCGCCGTCGTCGCGAGCCGCACCCCGTGGCGGGCGGCAGCCGCGTCGCACGCGCGGAACATGTCCGCGAGCCGCGACCGGGGCACCGAGACGTCCTCGACGAGCACCGTGCCGAACGACTCGAGCGCGAAGTGCACCTGCCTGCGCACCTGCACGAGCGCATCCGACCGCGTCAGGTCGTCGGTGCGCTCGACCGCGCCGCCGTGCGCGGCCAGGATCTCGGCGACGAGCGCCGACGACGCCTCGGCGCCGAGGTCGTCCGTCTGCACGAGCACGAACGCGCCCTGCATCGGCTGCCCCGTGTAGGCGGCGAGCATCGACACGGCGTCGCGCCCGACGAGCTCCATGATGGCGGGCCGGATGCGCGCGGCCGTGACCGCGGTGCACGCGGCGGCGGCGAGGGCCTCGTCCTCGAAGAACGCACCGACCGTCCAGATGCCGCCCTCGACGAGCGGGCGCAGCTTGAGCGTCGCGCCGACGACGATCCCGAGGGTGCCCTCGGAGCCGATGAGCAGCGCCGTGAGGTCGAGGCCCGTGACCCCCTTGACGGTGCGATGGCCGGTCGAGATGAGGCTGCCGTCGGCGAGCACGACGTCGAGCGCGAGCACCCACTCGCGGGTCACGCCGTACTTCGCGCACAGCAGGCCGCCGGCGTTCGTCGCGATGTTGCCGCCGACCGTCGAGATCGCCCGGCTCGCGGGGTCCGGCGGCCACCAGAGCCCGTGCGCCGCGAGCAGCTCGTTGAGCTCGGCGTTGCGGATGCCCGGCTCCACCACGCACGACTGGTCGACGACCGAGACCCCGAGCAGGCGCCGCATCCGCTCGACCGAGACGACGAGTTCGCCGGCGCCGGCGATCGCGCCGCCTGCGAGCCCGGTGCCCGCGGCGCGCGGCACGACCGCGACGCCGTGCTCGCTCGCCCAGCGCAGCGCCGCCTGCACGTGCGCGACCTCCTCGGCCTCGACGATCGCGAGCGGTGCGGCGACCGAGCGGTGGCCCGACTTGTCGGCGCGGGCGACCTCGAGCGCGGCCGGGTCGGTCACGAGCACGTGGGCGGGCAGCGCTGCGCGCAGCGCGTCGAGGCTCACGCGAGCACCAGCCCGTCGACGACGCTCCAGGCGCCGGGCGTGCCGGAGCAGCGCACCGAGTGGGCGTTGTCGGGCGTGCGCGTCTCGAGCCCGGTGACGTGGTCGGCGAAGGCGCGGATGAACGTCCCGTGGGTCACGATCACGAGCGACGCGACGGGGTGGCGCGAGGTCACCTCGTCGATCGCCGCGACCGCGCGCCGCTGCAGGTCGTCGAAGTCCTCCTCGCCCGGCCAGTCGGTGCCGAAGCGCTCGACCGCCTCCGCCTTCGTCAGCCCCTCCGCCTCGCCGTACGCGCGCTCGATGAGGCTCGCGTAGCGGCCGCCGACCTCGAGATCGAGCTCCGCGGCGATGATGTCGGCCGTGACCGCGGCCCGCTGCAGCGGCGACGAGACGACCGCCTGCCACGGCTCGCCCGACGGCGGCTCCTGGGCGAGCAGGCGCGCCGCGGTGTGGGCCTGCGCGATGCCGGCCTCGTTGAGCGGGATGTCGCTCGTGCCCTGGAGCCGTCCGGCGAAGTTGTAGTCGGTCTGGCCGTGGCGGACGAGGGCGATCTCCATGCCGCGAGCCTACGGCGGCGCCAGCCGAGCGGACTCAGCGCACGCCCTGCGGTGCTCTCGTACCGATGCGCTCGTCGCCGTGTCCCGCGCTCGCAGATCGGTACTGGACGCGCCCGAGGCACCGTCGCGCATCCACAGGCTCACATTCCGGCGCCCCGGCGCGTTGGCTGGGTATGGGAGGAATGCGGCCATGACCCACACCATCATCGACAGCCCCATCGGCGACCTCACGCTCGTCGCGCGCGACGGCGCGCTCTCGGGCATCTTCATGACCGACCATCGGCCGGCTCCCGACCCCGCAGGCTTCGGCGACCGCGACGACGCGCTGTTCGCGGATGCGGTGGCGCAGCTCGGCGAGTACTGGTCGGGGGAGCGCACGGCGTTCGACCTCGTGCTCGACCCGGCGGGCAGCCCGTTCCAGCGGCGGGTGTGGGAGGCGCTGCGCGCGATCCCCTACGGCGAGACGCGCACGTACGGCTGGATCGCGGCGCGCATCGGGCAGCCGACGGCCGTGCGGGCGGTCGGGCTCGCGAACAGCCGCAACCCGCTCTCGATCGTCGTCCCGTGCCACCGCGTGGTCGGCGCGAGCGGCGCGCTCACCGGCTACGCCGGCGGGGTGGAGCGCAAGCGCTTCCTGCTCGATCACGAGGCCGGCGCCCGGCTAGATTCGGTCGCGTGAGCCGTGCGCCGTTCGATGCTCTCGTCACCCAGCACGGCGCTCGGGTCTGGCGGGTGTGCCGGGCGCTGCTCGACGAGGCCGACGCCGACGACGCGTGGAGCGAGACGTTCCTCGCGGCCCTCGAGGCGTACCCGACGCTCGCGCACGACACGAGCATCGAGGGGTGGCTCGTGACGATCGCGCACCGCAAGTCGATCGACGTGCTGCGCAAGCGCGCGCGGCTCGTCGTCGGCGACGTGCCCGACCGCGTCGCACCCGCGACGGGGCGCGACCTCGACCTCGCGCGCGCGCTCGCGCAGCTGCCGCAGCGGCAGCGCGAGGCGGTCGTGCTGCACCACCTCGGCGGGCTGCCGTTCGCCGAGGTGGCGGTGCAGCTCCAGTCGTCGACGGATGCGGTGCGGCGCGCCTCGTCGGACGGCGTGCGCCGGCTGCGCGTGCTGATGGGGGAGCAGCCATGACCGGCGCTGCGGGATCGCTGCCGGGCGCGGGCCCGACCCTGGCGCCGGACGCGCTGCCGAGGCTGCGCGCGCGGCTCGCCGACCGCGCAGCGGAGCGAGGCCTCCTCGACGTCGCCTACCGCGCGCTCGAGACCCCGGTCGGCACGCTGCTGCTCGCAGGCACCCCGAAGGGGCTCGTCTCGGTGACCTTCGACGGTGCCGCGCCCGACGAGACCCTCGGGCGCCTCGCGGCGACGCTCAGCCCCCGCGTGCTCGAGGCGCCCGCGCGACTCGATCCCGCCGCGCGGGCGATCGACGACCTCATCGCGGGGCGCGCTCGGGCGTTCGCCGGGCCGCTCGACCTCGCGCTCGCCCGTGGCTTCGGGCGCGACGTGGTGGAGCGCCTGCGGGAGATCCCCTACGGCGAGACGCGCAGCTACGCCGAGGTCGCCGCGGCCGTCGGCTCGCCGCGCGCCGTGCGGGCGGTCGGCACCGCGTGCCGCCGCAATCCTCTGCCGATCGCCATCCCCTGCCACCGCGTCGTGCGCAGCGACGGCGGGCTCGGTCAGTACGCGGGCGGTGTCGACGCGAAGCGTGCGCTGCTCGCCGTCGAGGGCGCCGCGCTCGCCGACTAGCCTTGCCCCTGTGCCAGCAACCGAGCTCCTCGCCGTCGTCGAGCGCGACGGCTTCGCCGAATCCGAGCACCGCGGCGTCGCCGTACTCGTCGACCCCGACGGGCGCGTGATCGAGGCGCACGGGCACATCGACCGGCCGTTCCTCGCGCGCAGCGCCCTGAAGCCGCTGTTCGCCGCGACGCTCATCGACGCGGGCCTCGTCGAGCTGCAGAGCGCGCACGCGGCGCTCGCGAGCGCGAGCCACTGGGCCGACGCCGAGCACCTCGCGACCGCCGAGGCGATGGCCGCGGCGCACGGCGTCGACGAGGAGGCGCTGCGCTGCCCGCCGATGCGCGCGCCCGACGGCACGCAGCGCCGGTTCGCGCACATGTGCGTCGGCAAGCACATCGCCATGGCCGCCGCCGCGAGGGCCATGGGCGCCGCCGGCGACTACTGGAGCCCGGACCACCCCGTCACCGAGCTGCTGCGCGACGGCGTCCGAGCGGCGACGGGCGAGGTGGTCGAGGGCGCCGCGCGCGACGGCTGCGGCGCGATGGTCTTCGCGACCACCCCGGTGGGCCTCGCCCGCGCCTTCCGCCGGCTCGCGCCGGACGGCGCCGGGGCGCACCGGTTCGTGGGCGACGCCGTCCGCGCGCATCCGACCCTCATCGACGGCGCGGGCCGACCCGACGCGGTCGTGATCGCCGCGACCGGATGCGCGACGAAGTTCGGCGCGGAGGGCACGCAGGCGATGGTCGCCCCCGACGGCACGACCGCGGTCGTCAAGAGCGCCGACGGCGCCCGCCGCGCTGGTGCGCCCGTCGCGCTCGCGATGCTCGAGCGCGCCGGCGCCGTGCCGGAGGGGACGCTCGAGCGGCTGGCGGAGCCGCTCGGCCTCGTGCAGCGCAGCGCCGGCGAGCCGGTCGGGATGCTGCGCCCGGTCGTCTGAGCGCGACGGTCCGAGCC
>NZ_JANQCH010000309.1 GCF_024723325.1 Agrococcus sp. HG114 | reverse complement strand
CTGTTAAATGGCGATTCATTTGATGTACAAGCGATAAGCCAGTACTATACCACTTACCTAACAATAGACGCCCCCCTTTATAAAGAATGTATTGTCATTAGTATCGGCTAGGAACCGACCTTTTAAAGTAAAACTTTCTGAATCATTGCATGGGGAAATTACTAGGGGATTTTGAAAATTTCTCTGCACACTACACGCTTCAGATAGCTATTTTATTTAAGCGAATAGATTATAGAAAAAACCTCAAAAGTCAGGATTTACTCTAACTTTTGAGGTGTAATTCGAGAATTCTCTTTCTGTTTATCCCCAAACTTCTTTGGCGATGTCGACAATGTATTTCAGTTTTTCCCATTGCTGTTCTTCAGTTA
>NZ_JANQCH010000308.1 GCF_024723325.1 Agrococcus sp. HG114 | reverse complement strand
GGACCTATCTGCCCGTTCGTGCCATCGTTATTGATCTCGATGTTGTACTGCGGGGCAAACATCGCCATACCTGAACCACCAATATCCGCCACAACCCCCAGCTTACCGTCAGCACCACGACGCAGTGGCAGAATGGCTTCAGGTCCAGCTTCCCCCATCACACCCGCACCTTTTGCAAAAGCAAAAAACGTCGGACGGTTAACCACCGTGCCACTGTAGCGACTCAAATCAGCAGACTGATAAATCCCCCCATTGGCATTCAGGGAAAGGCTGCTGAAATCAAATCCCAGTACACTGCCAATCCCTTTTATCGATTTCATCATGGTTGCCTGCGCCAGGATTTTCGCCATATCTGACAGCACAGAAGAGG
>NZ_JANQCH010000307.1 GCF_024723325.1 Agrococcus sp. HG114 | reverse complement strand
CCTCTGCCTCTAGCAGATCCTCTGTTATCTCGGATCGTTCTTCTTCGAGCTTCGGATCTAGCAGATCTAGCCATCGCTCTGTTGGTAGACTCACCTCAATACCCTCCCAATTCCTATCCAATTCCTATCCACATAACTATCTATCTGGAATTTAAAGCTGATTATTCCAATACTGGAATCTAGTTCTGTCACTAGGCTAACCCATCTTTGGAATTTGTCAAATTTCCCTCTATCTATCTGGAATCTTGATGCTCTTATTCTTTCACAGCCTCTTTAAATATGAATCTATATGTAAAGATTCCAGATATATTGGATATGGCATCAAAGATTCCAAATGCCTCTTTACCACCGTCTCTCGATGCTGGAGGGC
>NZ_JANQCH010000306.1 GCF_024723325.1 Agrococcus sp. HG114 | reverse complement strand
GTGCTGCACATTGTCGGCATCGTAATTTAACAACTCACCAACGTCCGGCACGCCCGCGCCATTATCCCGATTAATCAGCGCAATCAGCGGCGTAGGGCAGGCGTGTTGTACTTGTTTTTGATCTCCCTTATACCAGACGCGGGCAATCGGCTGCACCTTCACCGGACGTTTGATTTTTAACTTCGCGTTCTGTGGCAGGGCAGCGATATCCTGATATTCTCGCTCCAGTTTTCTTTGCCACTCCTCGCGCGTCCACGGTGCGACACTGCGTGGTGATTTCAGGCTTTTTTCCAGCTGTGCCAGGACTTCATCACGATGCAAATTTTTAATGATATGTTTATTAGCCCAGCCAAAACGTAAAGTGGCGGGGT
>NZ_JANQCH010000305.1 GCF_024723325.1 Agrococcus sp. HG114 | reverse complement strand
GTTCCGTCTCGAGGAACTGAGCTTCCATTTCGGGGTGTTCCTCGACCGTCCGTTCGATCATCTCGGTTCGAACGATTCCCGGCGCCACCGCATTCGCGCGGATACCGTCAGCCGCGTATTCGAGCGCGGCGGACTTCGTCAGTTGGCCGACAGCCGCTTTCGCCGCGCCGTACCCGCTGTACTGGGGAACGGCGACTTCGCCGCCGATCGAGGAGGCGCTGACGATCGAACCGCCGTCGTCGGCGAGCATGGCTTCGATACCGTATTTCATGCCGTACCAGACGCCTTTCAGGTTCACGTCGATTACCTGCTCGAAGGCGTCGTTGTCGTACTCCTCGAGTCGTGCGACGGGGCCCTCGATCGCGGCGTTGTTGAAGAG
>NZ_JANQCH010000304.1 GCF_024723325.1 Agrococcus sp. HG114 | reverse complement strand
GCCTGACCCTGATCGAGCCGGTGCTCTTTGCCGCAGCACCCGACGCCGAGCAGATCACCCGCGACCAAACAATGGCCGAAATGATCGCCCAGGGGCGTGACGACGATGCCGCGCGCGCCTTTATCGACATCTGGGGCGCAGCGCCCTTCGACAGCTTGCCCCCAGCCACCCGACGGGCCATGGCAGATCAGATCAAGCTGGTGGTCGACACCGATGAGACCCTGACACGGGACCGCGCAGGGATCCTGGACGAGGGAAGGCTGGAAACCATCGATGCCCCGGTCATGATCATCCTAGGGCAGGACAGCCCCCTTGTCATCCACCGGATCGCGGATGCCCTGGCGCCACGCCTGGCCGATGTTGGGCGGGCGATAGTGCCG
>NZ_JANQCH010000303.1 GCF_024723325.1 Agrococcus sp. HG114 | reverse complement strand
CAGCAAGGTGATCTCCCAGTCTGATTGCAATTCTGTTTCCAAAGCGAAGATTCCCGGGCGTATGGATAGCTTAGGACTTAAAACAATTTTTAAAACAGCTATATTGGATAAGATCAGTTCTTTCATAAAAATGAGAACCAATTTAATAATCGCAAACACTCTAACTAAATAAATTCGGGACGGAAAAAAACGCCTCATTACGAATATAATCAGCAAACCGAGTAAATAACCGATTAAGAAGGTGTTTAAAGCAAAGGAGTTTTCAAAAAACATCCAAAGAAATGCCATAAAAAAGTTTAATAAAATTTGAAACGCCACTAGAAAGCCTCCTTTAAACCTGTTTTAATGATAGGTATTACTGAAGCCTGCTTAGGTAGGGC
>NZ_JANQCH010000302.1 GCF_024723325.1 Agrococcus sp. HG114 | reverse complement strand
GTGCTGGAATGGGTGAGAAAACTGTTCTGGACGGCTGAAACTCCCTGGCAAATGTTGATTGAAGAAGCTCGCCTGATCGCGCCTGGCGCAGATGGAGTGAAAATGCAGTGTGATTTATTGTCGTGCCAGAACGCTGGCTGGCAAGGCGTAACGCTTAATACCACGCGGGGGCATTTCTATCGCGCGGCGCTGGAAGGGTTAACCACGCAATTACAGCGCAATCTACAGATGCTGGAAAAAATCGGGCACTTTAAAGCCTCTGAATTATTGTTAGTCGGCGGAGGAAGTCGCAACACATTGTGGAATCAGATTAAAGCCAATATGCTTGATATTCCGGTAAAAGTTCTCGACGATGCCGAAACGACCGTCGCAGGAGCTGCGC
>NZ_JANQCH010000301.1 GCF_024723325.1 Agrococcus sp. HG114 | reverse complement strand
TCCGAAAACTGTATCTAACAATAAGTCATTCGTTACGACCAAGACGTTATTTAATAAAACTGAAGAAAGAGATAGTACGAAGATTCCATATAATGTCGTCAACGCAAAAGTCTTACCAATTTGCTTATAACCAAGATAAATAAAGGGCAGGTTTAACAAGAATAACAAAAATCCAACTCGCCAACCTGTTAAATGTGAAAGTATAATTGAAATCCCAGTTATTCCACCATCTAGAATATTATTTGGAACTAAAAAAAGTTCTAAAGCGGTCGCCATTAAAATCGCCCCAATGGTTACCAGGAAAATACGCCAAATCAAGATTTTGCGTTTAAGTTTTTTATGATGTTGCTTAATAACTAGTTCGTTTTGTTCCATATCATCATCC
>NZ_JANQCH010000300.1 GCF_024723325.1 Agrococcus sp. HG114 | reverse complement strand
GTATCAGCGTTCTTTTCTGCTTTTTCCAATCCTTGCAAAATTTTCTCCCAGGTATTCAGCTCAGCTTGCCATTTTTCTCTAAAATGAATATCTTTTTTATTTAATATAAATGGTCCTAACAAAAGTTCTTTTGATAATTCAGTATAAGGGATTCTTGGATCCCCAGGCTCTGCCACCAGCACTTCATAGTATTTCCCGTCTTCCTCAAGTAGCTTCTCATCTATAAGCGTCCAATTCTGCTCATAGAGCCACTCTCGAACTTTTTGAGCAGCAACATTAGGCTGAAGGATTAAACGGCTTACAGAATCCAATTTGGACTCTCCTGCCGTTAGTATATCTGTAATCAATGTTCCGCCCATACCGGCAATAATGATACAATCAATAGCA
>NZ_JANQCH010000002.1 GCF_024723325.1 Agrococcus sp. HG114 | reverse complement strand
ATGCCGACGACCCCGAGCGCGACCGGAGGGCCGCAGGCTCGCGAGGCGCTCGAGTCGGGGGCGGATGCGGTCGTCGCCATCGGCGGCGACGGCACGGTGCGCGGCGTCGCGGGCGCGCTCGCCGGCACCCGGGTGCCGCTCGGCGTGATGCCCGCGGGCACCGCCAACCTCTTCGCGCGGAACCTCGCGCTGCCGCTGCGCGACCCGCGCGCCGCCGCCCGCATCGCGGTCGCGGGGAGTACGGCGCTCGTCGACCTGGGCCGCGTCGTGCTGACCCGCCCGGGCGGCGAGCGCGAGGCCGAGCAGCCGTTCCTCGTCGTCGTCGGGGTGGGTCACGACGCCCGCGCGGTCGAGGCCGCCTCGCTGCTCGCGAAGCGGCGGCTCGGCTGGGGCTCCTACATCGCGGCGGGCCTCGGCCGCCTCGGGCACCCGAGCTTCGCCGTGCGCGGCCGCTTCGACGGCGGGCCGGTCGAGACCGCGCACGCGTGGAGCGTGCTCGTGCACAACGCGGCCCGCATCCCCGCGGGCCTCGAGGTGCTGCCCGGCACGCGACTCGACGACGGGCAGCTGCACGTCGCGACCGTGAGCCCCCGCCACCTCGCGCACTGGGGACGCATCGCCGCTGCCGGCGCCGGCATCGCGCGCGCCGAGGGCGTGCTGCGGCACCGCACCGTGGGCCGGGTCACGCTCGGCGAGGTGGACGGCCCGCTCCCCGTGCAGATCGACGGCGACGCGGCGGGCCTCGCGAGCCGGGTCGACGCTCGCGTGGATCGAGCGACGCTCAGCGTGCGGGTGCGAGGATCGGAGGCGTGAACCCTCGCGAGGCGCTCGAGAAGCTGCGCACGACCCCGCCCGGACGGCTCGAGGCCGTGCTCGGCCAGCTCGACCTCGACCGCACGGTCAAGGCGATCGCCGGCACCCTCGTCACGGGGCTCTTCCGCCGCGAGGAGCGGCGCGAGCTCGTGCAGCTGCTCTGCGTCGAGCGCGTCGCCGAGCTCCGCCCGCGCATGCGCGCGCGGGTCGTGCACGCGCTGCGCGAGCTCTCGCCCGACCCGGTCGTCTCCCACGGCATCCGCTCGTGCCTGCTCTCGCTCACCGGCGAGCCGTTCCGCGACATGAAGTACCTGCTGAACTCCACGGGCGACCGGCACGACCTCGAGCACGTCGTGTACGAGCGCCTCACCCCCGCCGACCGCGACGCGGTGCTCGCGCACATCGCCGCCGAGGCCGCCGACGCGCCCTCGCACGACCTGCGCATCCTGTGCGACATCGACGACACCGTGCGCGCGATGCTGCACGAGACGCGCTTCCCGCGCGGCAGCATCTACCCCGGCGTCGTCGAGCTGCTCATCGAGCTCGACGAGGGCCGCGCGGCGCAGCCCTCGCGGCCCGGCGACCTCACGTTCGTCACCGCGCGGCCCGAGGGCCCGAAGGGCCTCATCGAGCAGTACACGCGCAACGGCCTCGCGGGGCTCGGCCTGCCCCCGCACTCGGTGCTCGGCGGCTCGCTGCTCAACCTGTTCACGAAGAAGTCGATCCAGGCGCGCAAGCTGCAGAACTTCGAGCGCGAGCGCGCCCTGTTCCCCGAGTGCCGCTTCATCTTCATCGGCGACAGCGGTCAGGCCGACCCCCAGGTGGGCGCCGAGATGCTGCGCATGGGCGGCACGCACGGCGTCGCGGTGCTCATCCACGAGGTCGTCGAGGTCGCGGGCGAGGCGCGCGCGGAGCTCGAGGCCGCGGGGATCCGCTTCTTCTCCGGCTACGACGAGGCAGCGCGCATCGCGCACGAGCTCGACCTGCTCGACGCGCCCTCACGGGATCGCGTGCTGCTCGCCGTCGCCGCGGCGGGCGCGCCGATGACCTAGTCGCGCGGGCGGTGCTGGACGAGCGCGACGGTGTTGCCCTCGCTGTCGCGCACGAACGCCATCCGCTCGGCCGACCCCGCCGGGCCGAGGGTGTCGTCGTCGTGCTCGAAGATCGTGTGCGGCTCCGTCACGATCTCGACCCCGGATGACCGGAGCCGCTCGACGCGTCCCTCGAGGTCGTCGACGGCGAAGTAGAGCAGCGCCGACGGCGCTCCGCGATCGAGCAGGAGCCGCGTGTCGCCGAGGACGAGGAACGCGAGTCCCGGCGGGTCGAAGGTCGCCGCGACGGGCACGTCGAGCAGCGCGGCGTAGAACGCCGCCGCGCGCTCGAGATCGGTCGCGCGCTGCGCGACCTGGACGAGCGGGCTGTCGCCGATCATGTCAGCTCCCGTGGTTCTGCGCGGTGGGGAGGTGCTTCGCCCACCAGCGCAGCACGTGCTCGAACCGCTCGACGCGGTGGCGCGGCTGCCCCGAGCGGGTGAGCTCGTGGTTCTCGCCGGGGAACAGCAGGAGCGCCGTCTCGACGCCCTGCCGCTTGAGCGCTGCCCAGTAGCGCTGCGCCTGCTCGGGCGGGCACCGCCAGTCCTGCTCCGAGTGCACGACGAGGGTCGGGGTCCGCACGTCGGCGACGCGCGCCATCGGGCTCTGCGCCCGCACCGCATCCACGTCGGAGCCCGTGTACTCGCCGCCGAAGAACCAGCCGATGTCGCTCGTGCCCATGAACGTCTCGGGGTCGAGGAAGCCGCGCTCGACGATCGCCGCCGCGAAGCGGTGCTCGTGCGCGATGATCCACGCCGTCAGGTAGCCGCCGTACGAGCCGCCCATGATGCCGAGCCGCTCCCGGTCGAGCTCGGGATGCGCGTCGATCGCCCCGTCGAGGAAGTCGAGCACGTCGGCCATGTCGACGGTGCCCATCGCCTCCTTGATCGCGGCGCCGTGCGCGCGCCCGTAGCCGGCGGAGCCGCGCGGGTTGCACTGCACGACGGCGTAGCCCGCCGCGACCGCGACCTGGGCCTCGTCGAAGACGCCGACGCCGTACTGCGCGAACGGGCCGCCGTGGATGTTGAGGAGCACCGGGTGCGGCCCCTCCCCCTCGGGCACCCACACCCAGCCGTGCACCTTCCGGCCGTCGCGGCCCACGATCTCGTGCTCGACCGGCGCGACGAGGCCCGCGGCCTGCAGCGCTGCGCCGAAGTCGGTGAGCACGGTCACGCCGCGGTCGTCGAGCACCGCGACCTCGCCGGCCGAGGTGGGCGTCGCGACGGTCGCGACGGTGACGCCCTCGCCGACGCCGTGCCCGATGACCTCGAGGTCGCCGCCGATGAGCTCGCGGGAGCCGCCGCCGGTGACGTGCACGAGGCGGTTGCGCCCGCGGGAGCGCTCCTGCACGAGCACCCCGTCGTCGACGACCGTCGCGTGGCTGCCCTGCTCGCCGAGGTCGACGGCGTCGGGGTCGGTGACCTCCTCCGGGCGCGCGCCGGGCCGCTCGAGCACGAACAGCTGCGTGCTGCGGGCGACGAAGTCGCGGCCCGACTCGCCCATGTGCTGCGCGAGCAGCACGAAGCCCCCGTCGGGCGTCGGCTGCACCTCGGCGACCGAGAGGCCGGCGCGGGAGGAGAGGATGATGTGCGGCTCGCCGTGCTCGACCTCGGCGTCGAGCTCGACGACGGCGTTCAGCAGGTCGTCGTCGCGCGAGTCGTGGCGGGCGGTGACGCACAGCACGCGGCTGCCGTCGACCGAGAACACGGGCGCCGAGTGGTCGAACTCGCCGTGGGTGAGCTGCCGCGCCGGGGGCGCGAGCGGCGCGTCGTCGCGCGTGCCCGGCGCGTCGTGCGGATGGGCGGCGCGCTCGTAGCGCGGCTCGGCTCCGACGTCGGGGAGGTCGGCGACGAACACGTGCGTGTGCCGGCCGACGAGGCTGCCGACGCCGTTCGCGAGGTTGCGGTTGCGGGTGATGAGCCGCGGCGACTCCTGCGCGGCGCTCACCCCCTCGACGCTGCCGTAGCGGCCGGGCTCGACGACGGTCGCGGTGAACGCGACGCGGGAGCCGTCGGGCGAGACGCGGAACGCCTGCACGCCGCCGGGCTGGTCGGTCGCCTGGACGGGCTCGCCCCCGTCGACCGGCATCGCCCAGATCTGGGCCTTCTCCTTCGCGTCGTCGCGCAGGAACAGGACGACCTCGCCGCTCGGCGTGAGCTGCGGCGCGCGGTCGGCGACGCCGCCGGTGATGCGCCGCCTCGAGCCGTCGGCGAGCGACACGCGCCAGAGCTGGCCCACGTTGCGGTTCGCGCGCAGGCTCGGCCGGCTCGACGCGACGATCGCCCAGCGCCCCTGCGGGTCGACGGCGGGCCGCGAGAGCGAGACGAGGTGCTCGATGTCCTCCGCGCGCATCAGGCCCCGGTCCCTTCCGCCTCGCCGAAGCCCGTGATGTCGCCGACGAGGCGCGTGCTGTCGGCCGGGACGGGCTCGACGGCCGCGAGGGCCACCTCGCGCGCGAACTCCTCGACGTTGTAGAGGCGACCCGCCTCCTCGCGGCGCCCGGCGATCGCGCCCGGGTTCGCGCGCTCGAGCAGCGTCGCGGTGATCGTGCCCTCGATCATGTCGCCCGACACGACGACGAGCTCGATGCCCCGCTCGGCGAGGGCGGGGATGCGCTCACGCAGGGCGTCCTCGCCGGCGCGCTTCGAGCGCGCGACCGGCTCGTACTCCGGCATCGTCGGGGTCGTGCGGATGAAGTGCGCCTGGTGGCTCGTGACGAACACGACGCGCGCGCCGTCGCGCAGCACCGGCAGCGCCGCGTCCAGCAGGTGCACCTGCGCGTCGCGGTTGAGCCGCATGGCGTAGTCCTCGCCCATGCCGCTCTCCATGCCGCCGGACGCGTTCATCACGAGGATGTCGAGGCCGCCGAAGCGCTCCTCGGCGGCGCGGAACATCGCCGCGACGCTCTCGGGATCGGTGAGATCTGCCTGCACGGCGAGCGCCTGGACGCCGCGCGCCTCGGCGGCGGCGGCGACCCTCTCGGCGCGGGGGGCCTTCGCGCGGTAGTTGACCACCACGTCGGCGCCCGCGGCGGCGAGCAGCTCGACGGTCGCGGCGCCGATGCCGCGGCTCGAGCCGGTGACGAGGGCGGTGCGCCCGGCGAGCGACCCGGGCGCGAGCGGCGCGGCGTCCTCGGGGGTGTGATCGGGATTCGACGCGTCGGCGTTGGGCACAGAGCACTCCTTCTTCTCGGCTCGACCCTACTGCGCCGATCCCGCCGAGCGTGCGCGCCTGGCCCATCCGCCGCATCCGCTCAATATGCTGTGCCCGTGGACCTGGCTCAGTACGCGTGGATCGTGTGGCTCGTCGTCGCGCTCATCTGCTTCATCGTCGAGATGGTCACGCTCGAGTTCACGTTCCTCATGATCGGCATGGCCTCGGTCGCCGGGCTCGTCTCGAGCATCACGGGGCTGCCCGTGTGGGCGCAGGTGCTCATCGCGGCGGGCGCGGCCCTGCTGCTGCTCTTCCTCGTGCGGCCGAAGCTGCTGCAGCGCCTGCACGAGTCGGGCGAGGTGAACCTGCAGGGCGTCGACGCCCTGATCGGCATGGCCGGCGAGGTCACGCGCACGTTCGAGCGCGGTGCGGGCGAGGTCACCCTCGCGAACGGCGACGTGTGGACCGCCCGCCTCTCCCCCGCCGTGCAGCCCCGCGACCCCGACGTGGGCGAGCGGATCGTCGTCACCGCCATCGAGGGGGCGACCGCCCTCGTCGTCCCCGCCCAGCGATAACCCGCGATACCAAGGAGCCCCCATGCCGATCGACGGAGGATTCATCCTCGGAGCCTTCGTGCTCGTGCTCGTCGCCCTCGTCGTCCTGTTCGTGCTCGTCACGCTCTTCCGGTCGATCCGCATCATCAAGCAGGGCTTCACCGGCGTCGTCGAGCGCCTCGGCCGCTTCCACCGCGTGCTGCAGCCGGGCCTGAACTTCCTCGTGCCGTTCATCGACCGCGTCGCCTACCACGTCGACATGCGCGAGCAGGTGCGCTCCTTCCCGCCGCAGCCGGTCATCACCGAGGACAACCTCGTCGTCTCGATCGACACGGTCGTCTACTTCCAGGTCACCGACGCCCGCGCCGCGACCTACGAGATCGCCGACTACCTCTCGGCCGTCGAGCAGCTCACGACCACGACGCTCCGCAACGTCGTCGGCGGCATGAACCTCGAGGAGGCGCTCACGAGCCGCGACACGATCAACGGCCAGCTGCGCAACGTGCTCGACCAGGCGACCGGCAAGTGGGGCCTGCGCGTGGGCCGCGTCGAGCTCAAGGCGATCGACCCGCCCCACTCGATCCAGGACTCGATGGAGAAGCAGATGCGCGCCGAGCGCGACCGGCGCGCCGCCATCCTCACCGCCGAGGGCTCGAAGCAGTCGCAGATCCTCGAGGCCGAGGGCCTGCGCCAGTCGGAGATCCTGCGGGCCGAGGGCCAGGCGAAGGCGCAGGTGCTGCGCGCGAAGGGCGACGCGGAGGCGCAGGTCCTGCTCGCGAAGGGCGAGTCGGAGGCGATCGAGCGCGTCTTCGCCGCGATCCACGAGGGCGACGCGGACGACAAGCTGCTCGCATACCAGTACCTGCAGACGCTGCCGAAGCTCGCCGAGGGCGACGCGAACAAGCTGTGGATCATCCCCTCGGAGCTCACCGACGCGCTGCAGGGCGTCGGCCGCGGCTTCTTCGAGGGCCGTGCGGAGGTGCCGTTCCGGAAGGGCCGGCAGCGCTCGGACGAGGCGGCCGAGCCGTCGATCCTCGACGAGACCTTCCAGGCGGACTCGGTGAGCGACGTCGACGTGCCGACGATCGCCGAGACGCTCGAGGCGAGCGGCATCGACCCGCGCGGCGCGGGCGCGGCCGGCACGGTCTCCTCCTCCACGTCGCTCGCCGACGAGACGCCGAGCGCCGACTACACCGACGCCGTCGAGGCCGCGCGGCAGGCCGCGGACGAGGTCCCCGACGGCGAGCAGGGCGCCCCCGGCGACAGCAGGCCGCCCCAGGCGTGAGCGACTACCTCGAGCCGGCCCCGCCGCGCGTGCTCGCGCATCGGGGGCTCGCGCTCGCGGCGCCCGAGAACACGATGCTCGCGTTCGTCGCAGCGGTCGACGCGGGCGCGACGTTCCTCGAGACCGACGTGCACGCGACGGCCGACGGCGTCGCGGTGCTCGCGCACGACCCGTCCCTCGACCGCGTCGCCGGGCGCGACGTCGTGATCGAGGCGACGCTGTGGCAGGACCTGCAACGCATCGACGTCGGCCAGGGCGAACGGGTGCCGGGCCTCCGCGAGGCGCTGCTCGCGCTCACCGACGCGCGCTGGAACATCGACCTCAAGACGGATGCCGCGGTCGTGCCGACGGTGCGCGCGGTCGTCGAGGCGAAGGCGACCGACCGGGTGCTGCTCACCTCGTTCTCCGAGCGGCGCCGACGGCAGGCGGCGACGCTCCTGCCGGGCGTCGCGACGAGTGCGTCCCAGTCGATCGTGGCGCGGGCGCTCGTCGCGCAGCGCATGGGCCTCGCGGGCCCGCTCCGGCGCATCCTCGAGCCCGTCGTCGCGCTGCAGGTGCCGCGGCGCCACCGGGGCGTCGAGATCGTCACTGAGCGGAGCGTCCGCGCCTTCCACGCCGCGGGCGTCGAGGTGCACGCGTGGACGATCAACGACCCCGACGAGATGCGCGAGCTCCTCGCGCTCGGCGTCGACGGCCTCGTCACCGACCGCTGCGACCTCGCGCTGCCGCTCCTCCCCCGCTGAGCCTCCGGGCGGTCAGCGGGGCGGCTTCGGGAGCGCGCGCACGCCCGAGAGCGACCACTTCGTGACCGCGCCGACGGTGCCGAGCTCCTCGGCGAGCCGCATCTTCGAGCTGCCCGTCGCGCGCTCGATGAAGTGGATCGGCACCTCCGCGATCGTGCCGCCCGCCTGCGCGACGCGCACGGCCATCGCCACCTGGAACGCGTACGCGTCGACCTGGATGGCGTCGAGGTCGATCCGCTCGAGGATGCGCGTGCGGTAGACGCGCAGGGAGCTCGTGAGGTCCTGCACGTCGGTCTGCAGCATCCGGCGCGCGTAGACGTTGCCGACGCGCGCCGCGATGCGCCGCCGCACGCCCATGTTGCGCACGTCGCTGCCCTCGACGAAGCGCGAGCCGATCACGAGGTCGACGCCCTCCGCCGACACCGCGAGCAGCTCGGGCAGGTCGTCGGCGTCGTACGAGCCGTCGGCGTCCGTGACGACCACCCGGGTGGCGCCGCGCGACATCGCGAAGCGCATCCCCTCGACGACGGCCGAGCGGTAGCCGCGCTCGGCCCGGTGGATGACGAGCGTGCCGGCGTCGCGCTTCGCGAGGCTGTCGGCGAGCTCGCCCGTGCCGTCGGGGCTGCCGTCGTCGACGATGAGGAGCTCGGCGTGCGGCACCGACTGCCGCAGCCGCCCGACGGTGCGCTCGAGCCCGTCGACCTCGTTGTACGTCGGCACGACGATCATGACGTCAGGCATCCGCTCTCCTCGTCCGTGCGATCCGTGCGACCCCGAGGCCCGCGAGCGCGAGCGCCGCGCCGATGACGAGCGCGAGGTCGATCCATGCTCCCAGACGCAGCCCCGGCGTCACGGTCGTCGACAGGGGCAGCTCCTCGAGCATCGCGCCCGGCTCGTACTGCGGCAGCCGGTCGAGCATCGTGCCGTCGGGAGCGATCATCGCGCTCGTGCCGACGGTCGAGATGTTCACGAGCGCGCGGCCCGCCTCGACGGCGCGGAGCTGCGCGATCGCGAGCTGCTGCACGTTCTCGGCGGAGCCCTCGCCGAAGTCGGCGTTGTTCGTGGGCGCGAGGATGACCTCGGCGCCGTGCTCGAGCACCATCTCGCGCGCGAGCGTGTCGTCGATGATGTCGAAGCAGATCGCGAGGCCGGCGACCGTGCCGGCGACGTCGAACGCGTTCGCGCTCGTCGGATCGATCGAGTAGTCCCGCGGGATGTACTGCAGGAAGCCGAGCGCGTCGAGGATCGGGGCGAAGAGCTCGCGCTGCGGCAGGTACTCCGCGAACGGCACCGGGTGCCGCTTGCGGTACTCCGCCACGGCGCCCTCGCCGGGCTCGATCTGCAGCAGGGCGTTGTAGGTGTCGTCCCCGTCGCGCGTGATCGTGCCGGTCACGAGCGGCGCATGGAAGCCGCTCGCGACGCGGTCGAGGGCCGCCATGGTCGTCGGTGACTCGTCGGCGTACCACTCGGCCGCGTTCTCGGGCCACACGAGCAGGTCGAGCTCCTCCCCCTCGAGCGCGCGGGTCGCGTCGAGGTGCTGCCGCAGGATCTCGCCGGGCACCCGCGGGGCGAGGAGCCCCGCCTCGCTGTCGCCCTGCACGGCGCCGACGCGCAGCGCGCCGTGGCTCGCGATCGGGAACTGCGGGATGGCGACGAGCAGGATGAGCGCGGCCGCGCCGATCGTGAGCCGGCGGCGGAGCATCGTCCGGCGGTGCAGCACGAGCTGCACGACGAGCGCCGAGGCGGCGGCGAGGAGGAACGTCAGGCCAGAGAAGCCCACCCAGCTCGTGGTGTCGGCGAGGGGGCTCGCGGCCTGCGAGTGGGCGAGCCGGCCCCACGCGAACCCGCCCCAGGGCACGGTCGACGAGAGCGTCTCGCGGGCGGCCCAGGTCGCGCCGAGCAGCGCCGGCATGCCGAGGAACGCGCCGAGCGGACCCTGCATGCGTGCCTCGCCCCAGCGCCACGCGAGCGCGAGCGCGATGCCGCCGAGCCCCCACCACGTCGCCATCCACGCGCTGAGGGCCACGAGTGGCACGGGGCCGAGGTAGACGGTGATCCACTGGATGTGGAGCAGGAAGAAGAGCGCGCCCGTCGCGAACCCCATGCCGAACGCCTGCCCGAGGGAGCGCCCGCGGAGCGCGACGAGCGCGAGGCCCACGGCCGGCACGATGACCGGCCACCAGCCGACCGGCTCGAACGCGAGCGGCATGATCGCCCCCGCGGCGATCGCGGCCGCCCACGCGTAGGGGGTCGCGAGCGCGCTCCGCGCGCGGGAGCGGCCCCGCGGCGGGGCGGGTGCGGGAGCCTGCACCGCGGTCACAGCGCCGACCCCGACGCCTCGACGACGCCGCGCCGGATCCGCTCGACGGCCTCGTCGGCCGTGCGGCGCAGCCGCTTGGGCGCGACGTCGCCGAGCTGCTCGAGCACGTCGATCGTCTGCTTCGTCCAGCGCACGAAGTCGCCGGCGGCGAGGTCGGTGTCGGCGAGCACGCCCTCGAGCGGGTAGCCGCGCGCCCAGCGGTGCATCGCGAGGGTGATCCCCGTCTGCAGCGGGATCGAGCCGGGCAGCCGGTGCGCCTGCTCGAGCTCGTCGAGCTGCGCCCAGAGGCGCTGCGTCGCGTCGAGCGCGTCGAGGAACGGGCCCTTCGGGAGCATCCGATCGGGGAGCATGCCCTCGTCGCGGCGGCCCTCGAAGACGAGCGCGCACGCCATCGCGGCGAGGCCCGGCGCGTCGAGCGAGCTCCACAGCCCCCGGCGCAGGCACTCGGCCGTCAGCAGGTCGCGCTCGCCGTAGATGCGGCGGAGCATGTCGCCTGCGCCCGTGACGCGCTCGTGGCCGTCGTCCCCGGTCTCGAGGTAGTCGAGCTCGCGGAGGATCTCGATGATGCGGTCGAAGCGCTCGGCGATCTGGCCCGTGCGGCGGTCGATCTGCCGCTCCGCCCTCTCGATGTCGCGGCGCAGGCGCCAGTAGCGCTCGCCCCAGCGCGCGTGCTGCTCGCGCTCGGGGCACGCGTGGCACGGGTGGGCGCGCATGCGCCGGCGCACGCCCTGCAGCTGCCTCTGGAGCCGGTCGTGCTCGCCGTGGCTGAGCCCCGCGCGGGCGCCCTCCTGCTCGAGGTCGCTCACCTCGCGCCGCAGCTGCGCGTACTCGGCGAAGTCGCCGAGGTGGCAGCGCATCGACTCCTCGTAACCGGCCAGGCTCGCGCGCTGGTCGACGACCCGCCGTGCGAGCTGCACGACGGAGCGATCGGCCTGGAACTGGGCGAACGACGTCTCGAGCACCTCGCGCGTGCCGACGACGCCCAGGCGGTCGACGAGGTTGACGGCCATGTTGTAGGTGGGCCGGAAGCTCGAGTGCAGCGGGTAGGTGCGGCGCGACGCGAGCGAGGCGACCTCCACCGGCTGCAGCTTGCCGTTCCAGATGACGACGGCGTGCCCCTCGGTGTCGATGCCGCGGCGGCCCGCCCGGCCCGTGAGCTGCGTGTACTCGCCCGGCGTGATGCGCACGCGCGCCTCGCCGTTGAACTTCTCGAGCTGCTCGAGCACGACGGTGCGCGCCGGCATGTTGATGCCGAGCGCGAGCGTCTCCGTCGCGAACACGACCTTCAGCAGCCGGGCACGGAAGAGCTCCTCGACGACCTCCTTGAAGACCGGCAGTAGCCCCGCGTGGTGCGCCGCGACGCCCCGCTCGAGGCCGTCGCGCCAGTCCCAGTAGCCGAGCACCGCGAGGTCGGCGTCGTCGAGCAGCCGCGTGCGCTCGTCGACGATCGCGCGGATCTCGGCGCGGTCCTCGGGCGTCGTGAGCCGCACCCCGCCCGCGACGACCTGCTGGACGGCCGCGTCGCATCCGGCCCTCGAGAAGATGAAGTCGATCGCCGGCAGCATCGCGCGCTCGTCGAGCATGCCGATGAGCGCGACGCGATCCACGCGCGCCGGGAAGCCCCCGGGCCGGCCGGGCCGGGAGCCGCCCTTCGGCGGCCGCCGCGACCGGTAGCGGTTGTGCCCGCCGCGGTCGCGGTGGCCGTGGGCGGCGGAGTCGTCGAGATCGGTGCCGCGCGCGAGCTCGAGGAGCTCGCGACCCGGGCGGTGCGTCTCCTCCCCCGCCTTCGAGTCGAACAGGTCGACGAGCCGTCCGCGGATGTGGACGTGCGCGTCGAGCGGCACGGGCCGGTGCTCGCTCACGATCACGCGCGTGTCGCCGCGCACGGCGTCGAGCCACGCGCCGAACTCCTCGGCGTTCGACACGGTCGCCGAGAGGGAGACGAGCCGCACGTGGCGCGGGAGGTGGATGATGACCTCCTCCCACACCGCGCCGCGGAAGCGGTCGGCGAGGTAGTGCACCTCGTCCATCACCACGTGCTCGAGCTGCGAGAGGTCGCGCCCCTCGTAGAGCATGTTGCGCAGCACCTCGGTCGTCATCACGACGATGCGGGCGTCCCCGTTGATCGACGTGTCGCCCGTGAGGAGGCCCACGGATGCGGCGCCGTAGACCTCGGTGAGCTCGCGGTGCTTCTGGTTCGAGAGCGCCTTCATGGGCGTCGTGTAGAAGACGCGGCCGGTCGGGGCCTCCATCGTCATGCGGATCGCGAACTCCGCGACGACGGTCTTGCCGGCGCCCGTGGGGGCCGCGACGAGCACGCTCGAGCCCGATTCGAGCGCCTCGCACGCCTCGCGCTGGAACGGGTCGAGGCCGAAGGGCATGGATCGCGCGAAGGCCTCGGTCGCGATGCTCACGCGGTCGCCTCGGTGCCGGAAAGCTCGAGCGCGCGCTTCGCGCGCCGGCGGTCGACGAGGATCGCGATGCCCGCGGCCGCGAAGTACAGCACGACCATCGGCACGGCGATGATGAACATGCTCAGCACCTCGCCCGCGGGCGTGACGAACGCGCCGAAGAGGGTGGCGGCGAGCACCGCCCAGCGCCATCCGTGGAGGATCGAGCGCCCGGAGATGACGCCCGCGAGGTTGAGGAAGACGACGATGACGGGCAGCACGTACGCGACGCCGACGGCGAAGACGAGCTTGAGCGAGAAGTCCCAGTAGTCGGAGGCGCCGAGGAAGGCCGTGAAGCCCTGCGGGGTGAAGCCGACGAAGAGCCGGATGATGCGCGGCAGGATGAACCAGCCGGTCGCGCACCCCGCGACGAAGAGGGGCACGGCGGAGGCGATGAAGCCGAAGACGTAGCGGCGCTCGATGCCGCGCAGCGCCGGCACGACGAAGGCGAGCAGCTGCCAGATCCACACCGGGCTCGACAGCACGAGCCCGAGGAAGAACGCGATGCGCATCTGCACGTCGAGCGCCTGCGTGATGTTCGTGACGTTGAGCTCCACGGGCAGCCCCTGCGCCTGCAGCTCGTCGAGCGGCGAGCTCAGCAGCTGGAGGAGCGGAGCCGCGAGGAAGAAGCCCCCGATCGCGGCGGCCACGAACGCGAGCCCCGAGATGAGGAACCGGCGCTTGAACTCGCGCAGGTGCCCCGCGAGCCGCATCCGGGCCTCGGGATTCTGCGTCCGCCCCTCGCGGGCCATCGGCTACTTCCGGTCGCTGCCGGAGGCCTGCTCGTCGGTCTCGGTCGCGGCGGGCTCGGAGCCGTCGCGCTTCACCTCCTGCTTGAGGATGTTGACCGACTGGCCGATGCTGCGCGCGAGGGCGGGCAGCTTCGCAGCGCCGAAGACGAGCACCACGATGATGAGGATGATCCACCAATGCGATGCCGCATTGTTCCAGAAGCCCATGATCGCCCTCCGCGAGTTCTCGTCCGTGCCATCCTACCGGTCGCCGAGCGCAGCCGCTGCGAAGCGGTGCATCGCCTGCCGCAGGCTCGCGGGCGCGACGATCTCGGCGTCGCCGCCGCACGCGGCGACGGCGCTCAGCACGCTCGCCTCGCTCCAGAGCTCGATGTCGAGCCGCACGCGCTCGCCGTCGACCTCGACCGGCTCGCTCGTCGCGTAGTCGGCGAGGAGCGCCGCGGCCGCGGGCGTCGCGACGATCTGCGCGGTGCCGGCGATCGGCCGCTCGAGCTCGGGCATCGCGGCAGGCCACTCGACCTCGATCGGCGCGATCGACTCCACGCGGTCGAGCCGGAAGGTGCGCGCGTCCTGGCGGTCGAGGTCGAACCCGACGAGGAAGACCTGCCCCTCGCGCAGCTCGAGGCGGCGCGGCGCGACGCGGCGCAGCTGCGAGCCGGCTCCCGGCTTGCGGTAGCCGATCTCGAGCACGGTGCGCGCGCGGATCGCGTCGCGCACGAGCTGGGCCGCTCTCGGGGCCTCGAGGCGCTCCACGGCGACGGTGTCAGCGCCCCGCGACGCGGCGCGGCGGAGCTTGGCCTGCAGCGCCTCGACGCGCTCGGGCGCAGCGCCCGTGTAGCCGGCGACGAGCGACAGGCCCGCGATGAGCGCGCTCGCCTCGCGCGGCGAGAGCCGGAGCGTCTCGTCCTCGAACGCGGGGCGCATCGTGACCGAGATGACGTCGTCGTCCTCGAACGCGTCGAAGTCGATGTCGAAGCGGATGAAGTCGCCCGCGCCGTCGGGGACGCCGGACATGAACACGCGGCGCACGGCCTCGCGGATGCGGTCCTCGTCGACCCCGAAGTGCGCGGCGGCCTCGGCGACCGTCGCGGTGCCCGAGGCGGTGACGTACTGGATGAGGGAGAGCAGCAGGCCGATGCCGCGCTCCACGCGCGTCGCGCTCACGCCGCCTCCCCCGCCGCCGGATCGGCATGCACGTCGCGGATGCGCTCGAGCCGAACCCGCACGAGGTGCCGCTGCTCCTCGGGCCAGAGCACGTCGACGTCGGCGCCGAACGCCGCGAGCTCGTCGGCGAGCAGGTGGCGGTCGGCGTGGTGGATGACGAGCACGCCGTCCTCCTCGGTGGTGCCGGGCCGGTGCCGCAGCCGGATGTCGGCGTCGCTGCCGGGCACCGCGAGCACGCCGACGGTCGCCATCGCCCAGATCTCCTCGAGCTTCGCGAGCGCGCCGCTCGCCGCGTCCGCGGGCACCTCGAACGGCGTGCGCGCGGCGCGGTCCTTGACGGGCGAGACGATCCGCTGCATGAGGAAGGTGCGGGAGTCCTCGGCTCCCAGGTCGTACCCGACGAGCATCCACCGGCCGCGGAACAGCACGGTCGCCCAGGGCTGCACCGTGCGCGTGCGCGGCGCGCGCTCGCCGGGCTTCAAGTAGTCGAACACGACCTCCCGGCCCCGGTCGGCGGCGCGCTTGAGCGCCTGGAACGCGCTCTCCCGTGGGCGCTGCCGCGCCCGGATGACCTCGGCCGCCGCGGGCTCCTCGGTGCGCCCGGGCGTGCGCTCGAGCGGCAGGCCGCCGCGGAACTCGGGGTCGGCTCGCAGCTTGAGCGCCGCGCGCTGCGCCTCCTCGGTGAGGCCTCCCTCGTGCCACACGCGCAGCGCGAGGTCCAGCAGCTCGCGCTCCTCCGCGTCGAACTGCAGCTCGGCGGGGTCGCCGAGCACGCCGTCGAGCACTCGGTAGCGCGCCTGCTGGTTGCTGTCGTCGCCGGGCGGCTGCACGACGTCGATGACGATCCCGAGCTCCCGCAGCGCATCCTTGTCGCGCTCGAACATGCGCTCGAGCGCATCGCCGGGCGGCTGGCCCTGGTAGCCCGCGACCCGCTCGAAGAGCTCGTGCTTCGTGAACCCGGCGCGCGCGTCGACGAGGGCGAGCAGCAGCGAGAACTGCCGCTCCTCCGCCTCGATCCTCGCCATCAGCGCGTGGCCGTCACTCGGCGGCGGGCTCGACCCGGTCGAGGATGTCGATGACGAACAGCAGGTGCTGACCCTCCCCGATCGACGCGGGGCGCGTCGCCGGGTCGGCGTAGCCGAGCTCCTGCGGGATCGACACGACGACCTGGCTGCCGACCGGCTGGCCGACGACCGCGTCGACGAAGCCCGGGATGAGGTTCGCGTCGTCGATCGTCATCTCGGTGGGGCTGCCCTTCTCCCACGAGGAGTCGAACACCTCCTCCGTCTCCCAGATGATGCCGGTGTAGTGGAGCAGCACGGTGTCGCCCTCGGCGACCTCCGGGCCGGTGCCCTCGATGCTCTGCATCACCGTGAGCTCGGCCGGTGCGGGCGAGCCGGGGAACGTGACGCCGGGCTGGCCGTTCGGCGCGAGCGCGATCGCCGGCATGCCCTGCTGGCCCGGCTTCGGGTTGCCCTCGGCGCGGCCGGGGCGCACGTCGCTCACGCCGAGGACGACGACGGCGGTGTCGGCGGGAGTGAGGTCGAGTGCTTCCGACGAGGCGGCGGGGCCGTACACCTCGCCGATGGTCGTGGTGAGCACGACGCGGCTGCCGGGGGCGGCGCACTCGACCGCCTGCGCGAGGACCGACTCGGCTCCAGCGGCGACCCGGAGCGCGTTCGAGGGCCTCGCGGGCGAGCCGTCGACCGCGTACGAGGTCGTGATGATGTCCCCCGTCTTGCCGGAGTAGACGATGTAGTCCGCGTCGACGGTCGCGCCCTCCTCGGCGCGCTCGCCGGCGCCGCCGTGCACCTGCGCCTGCGCGCCGTCGCTCACCAGCGGGATCTCGAAGGTCGCTTCCGGCACCTCGGCCGACGCGTCGACGCTCACCTGGTCGGTCGCGGCACCCGGCTGCAGCAGGGGCGTGCAGCCGTCGAGGCTGCCCGCGGGCGCCTGGCACGCGGTGAGGCCGGCGGCTGCCACGAGCAGCGCGGCGATCGAGAGGGGGCGAGTGCGCACAGCGGTGCCTTTCCGGGTCGTGGGAACGCGGTCAGTCTATCTGCGGCGGCGCGGGCTCCCCGGCACCGCCGGTGATCGCCTCCGCCTGGCGCCTCGCGTCGCGCGCGGCGCGGCGCAGCCGCTTGTCGCTCGGCGTGCGGTCGCCGAGCGCGCCGGGGGTCCACGCCTCGATGTCGGCGTCGGCGAAGTCCGCCTTCGCAGCGCGGCGGCGGAACGAGGGCAGGTCGACGCCGTCGGCGACGCGCCGCGCGGTCATGAGGAACCCGGTGTGCGCGACCATCCGGTGGTCGGGGCGCACCGCGAGGCCCTCGACGTGCCAGCCGCGCACGAGCGTCTCGCTCGAGACGGGCGCGGTGAAGCGCCCGTCGGCGCGGATCGCCTCGACCGTGCGGCTCAGCTGCGTGACGGTCGCGACGTAGCAGAGCACGAGGCCTCCCGGCCGCAGCGCGGTCGCGGTCGCGTCGACGCACTCCCACGGCGCGAGCATGTCGAGCAGCACCCGATCGGCCTCGCCCGCGCCGACGTGCTCGGGCAGCGCCTCCGCGAGGTCGCCGAGCACCGTCTCCCAGTTCGCGGGCCGCTCGCCGAAGAACCCCGTCACGTTCGCCTCGGCGACGTCGCGGAACTCATCGCGGCGCTCGAACGACACGAGCCGGCCGGTGCCGTGCAGCGCGCGCAGCAGCCACAGCGACAGGGCGCCCGAGCCGACTCCGGCCTCGACGACGGTGAGGTCGGGGTGGATGTCCGCGAAGCCGACGATGTGCGCGGCGTCCTTGGGGTAGATGATGGCGGCGCCCCGCGGCATCGACATGACGTAGTCGTGCAGCAGCGGGCGGATGGCGAGGTACGGCGCCTCGCCGACGTGCACGAGCGAGCCGTCGTCGAGCCCGACCATGGCCTCGTGGGCGAGCGCGCCGTGCTGCGAGTGGAAGTGCTTGCCCTCGCCGAGCACGATCGTGTGCAGGCGCTGCTTCGGCCCCGTCAGCTGCACGACGTCGCCCCACTGGAACGGCCCGGTCCTGCCCATCATGCGCGGGCCCTCCTGATCTCCTCGGCGAGGTCGGCCGGCGTGCGGCCTGAGAGCGAGGGCCAGTGCACGACCCCCGGCACGGTCGAGACGTCGACCGCGTGCGGCACGCCGATGGTCGTGAGCCCCGCGGCGAGGGCGCTCGCCGCGCCGGTGCGGGAGTCCTCGATCGCGATCGCGTCCGCGGCGTCGACGCCGAGCAGCTCGAGCCCGCGCAGGTACGGCTCGGGATGCGGCTTGCCGCGCTCGCACTCGTCGCCCGCGACGGTCGCGGTGAAGGGCGAGCCGCCGAGGGCGCGCGCGAGCGCCCCCTCGACCCGGTCGACGATCGCGCGGGTCGACATCGTCACGAGCGCGACGGGCACGGCGTCGTCGCGGAGGGCGGCGAGCAGCTCGAGCGCGCCCGGTCGCGCGGGCAGCGCGTCGTCCATCCAGTCGAGCACCTCGCCGACGAGCCGCTCGACGACGGCGTCCGGCTCCATCGGCACGCCGCGCGCGATGAAGTGCGCTGCGCCGTCCCACAGGTCGACCCCGACGAGCGCCTCCGCGTCGGCCGCCGTCCACTCGATGCCGTGGTCGGCCGCGAGCCGGGCCTCCGCCGCCATCCACGCGGGCTCGGTGTCGACGAGGGTGCCGTCGAGGTCGAAGAGCACGGCGCCGATCGGCCGGGAGGCGGGTGGGGTCACCGCGCCAGCCTAGTCGGCGAGACTAGAGTGGGCGTCCGACGTGAGGAGGTGCCACGCGTGGCGCGAGGACCGATCGAGGGCCGCATCATGGTCGTCGCCTTCGAGGGCTGGACCGACGCGGGCGATGCCGCGAGCACCGCGGTGCGGCGGCTCGTGGAGGCGTGCGAGCTCGAGGCGTTCGACGAGATCGAGCCCGACGAGTACGTCGACTTCGCGATGCACCGCCCGGTCGTGCGGACGCTCGACGACGGCACGCGCGCGCTGCAGTGGCCGTCGACGATCGCCTACGCCCCCACGCGGCCGTCGGAGCGGAAGCCGCTCGCCGCCGACGCGGGCCTTGACGTCTCCTCGGGCAACGAGGGGGAGCTGTTCGCGCTCGTCGGCGCCGAGCCGAGCCGCAACTGGGCCGCGTACGCCGCCGAGTTCCTCGAGATCGCGCGCGGCTGCGAGATCGACGCGATCGTCTTCGTGGGCGCGATGCTCGCCGACGTGCCGCACACGCGGCCGATCGCGACGTCGATCTCGAGCGACAGCCCCGAGCTCCAGGCGCGCCTGGGCGTGCTGCGGAGCGAGTACGAGGGACCGACCGGCATCATGACGGTGCTCTCGCTCGCCGCGCAGGACGCGGGCATCCAGACCGCGTCCCTGTGGGCATCCGTGCCCCACTACGTGCACAACGCCCCCGCGCCGAAAGCGGTCATCGCGCTGCTCGACCGGCTCTCGGAGATGGTCGACGTGACGATCCCGCTCGGCGACCTGCCCGAGCAGTCGGGCGAGTGGGAGCGCGGCATCGACGAGATCACCGAGCGCGACGACGACATGCGCGCGTACATCGGCAAGCTCGAGGAGCAGCGCGACGCGGCAGAGAGCCCCGAGGCGTCGGGCGAGGCGATCGCGCACGAGTTCGAGCGGTTCCTGCGCGACCAGAACCGCCGCCCGCGGCAGGAGCCGCAGCGCGACGAGGGGGACGACGCGCCGCCGGTGTGAGCCGCTGCGCGACGACCGGGGTCCGGGACGGGCCTCGGCGACGGGTCCCGGACGGGCCTGCGCGGGCCGCTGCCTACAGCTCCACCGCGCGCGAGCGGAGGTCGATGCCGAGCAGCGCGTCGATCGCCGCGAGGCTGCCCTCGTCGGCGGGGGCGCGCTCGATGAACGCGTCGACGGCCTGCAGGGCGGCCGGCGTGTTGAGGTCGTCGTGGAGCGTGACCCGCAGCCACGGCACGACGCTGTCGTCGAGCGACGGGTCGTCCGGGGGCGTCGCCGCCCACGCGAGCCAGCGGTCGAGCCGAGCCTCGGCGCGAGCGAGCTGCGGCGCCGTCCACTCCCAGTCCTCGCGCCAGTGGTGGTCGAGGAGCGCGAGCCGCAGCGCCGCGGGGCGCGCGCCCTGCTCCCGCAGCCGCGAGACCAGCACGAGGTTGCCCCGCGACTTCGACATCTTCTCGCCCTCGAAGGCGACGAGCCCGGCGTTGAGCCGCGCCTCGCTGAACATGGGAGCGCCGAGCGCGAGCGCGTGGTGGCCCTGCATCTCCTGGTGCGGGAAGCGCAGGTCGCGCCCGCCGGCCGCGACCGTGAACGGGGCGCCGAGCTCGGCCATCGCGATGACCGTGCACTCGACGTGCCAGCCGGGGCGGCCGCGCCCGAGCGGCGACTCCCACGCGGGCTCCCCCGGCCGCTCGGCGCGCCACAGCAGCGGGTCGAGCGGCGAGCGCTTGCCCGGCCGGTCGGGGTCGCCGCCGAACTCGCGCGTGAGCTCGAGCATCTCGGCGTCGTCGGTGCGGCTGCCGGCGCCCATGCGGAACTGCCGCTGCCGCGTGGTGTCGAAGAGCACGTCGACGCGGCCCTCGTCGCCCTCGACCGGCAGCGCGTACGCGTCGCCGGTGTCGAGCATCCGCCGCACCGCGTCGGCGATCGGCGCGATCCGCTCGGTGACGGCGACCCACGAGTCGGGCGGGAGGATGCGCAGCGCCGCCATGTCGTCGCGGAAGAGCTGCTGCTGCGACTGCGCGAGCTCGCGCCAGTCGACCCCGTCGCGCGCGGCGCGCTCGAGGAGCGGGTCGTCGACGTCGGTCGAGTTCATCGCCGTGCGCACCTCGAGTCCCGCGTCGAGCCACACGCGCGTGAGCGTGTCGAAGGCGAGGTAGGTGAACGCGTGGCCGAGGTGCGTCGCGTCGTAGGGGGTGATGCCGCACGTGTACATGGATGCGACGGGCCCCGTCGGCAGGACGGCACGGCCGTCGCGGCGCACGTCGTGCACGCTCGGCCGCTCGGCCGTGCCGTGCCCGAGCGCGGCGAGCGAGGGCACCGCGGGACGCTCCCACGACCGCATCAGAGGGCCTCGATCCAGCCGGCGGAGAGGGCGATGAGGAGCGCGGCGCCGAGCGCGATCCGGTAGAGCACGAACGGCAGGAAGCTGCGCCGCGAGATCCAGTCCATCAGGAACTTGATGACCGCGAGGCCCACGACGAACGCCACGACCGTCGCCGCGATCGTCGGGCCCCAGCCGAGCCCGACCGACGACGGCTCGGCGATCGCCTGCGCGGTCTCGTAGAAGCCCGCGCCGAACACGGCCGGCACCGCGAGGAAGAAGGCGTACTTCGCGGCCGCGGGCCGCTCGTAGCCGAGGGCGCGGCCCATGCTCGTCGTCGCGCCCGAGCGGGAGACGCCGGGGATGAGCGCGAGCATCTGGGCGAGGCCGATGAGGATGCCGTCGGGGTAGGTCGTCGTCTCGAGCGTCTTGACGCGGCGGCCGAGCATGTCGGCGAGGCCGAGGACGATGCCGAAGGCGATGAGCACGGTCGCGGTGATCCACAGGCTGCGCCACTGATCGCGGATGAGGTCCTGCGCGACGACGCCGGCGATCGCGATCGGCACGGTGCCGATGATCACGAGCCAGCCCATCTTCACGTCGGGGTCGTACTTCCCGACCCTGCCGGTGAAGGAGCCGAACCACTTGCCGATGATGCGCGAGATGTCGCGCCAGAAGAAGAGGACGACCGCGAGCTCGGTGCCGATCTGGGTGATCGCGGTGAACGTCGCGCCCGGGTCCTCCGCTCCCGGCAGCAGCTCGCCCGCGATGCGCAGGTGCGCGCTCGACGAGATGGGCAGGAACTCGGTGGCGCCCTGCAGCGCTCCGAGCACGATCGCGATCAGCCAGTCCATGGTCCCCTGGTCGGTAGGCGGGAGGTCAGTACGTCAGCAGCAGGTCTTCGAGCACGTCGGTGCCGAAGTCCAGCGCGTCGAGCGGCACCCGCTCGTCGACGCCGTGGAACATCGCGGCGAAGTCGAGGTCGGGCGAGAGCCGCAGCGGCGCGAAGCCGTAGCCGGCGATGCCGAGCTCCGAGAGCGACTTGTTGTCGGTGCCCCCGGAGAGCATGTACGGCAGCACGGGCGCGTCGGGGTCGAAGCGGCCGAGCGACGCGGCCATCGCCTCGACGAGCGCGCCGCCGAACGGGTGCTCGATGCCGACGTCGCCGTGCACGAGCTCGACCTCGATGTCGTCGCCCACGAGCGCGCGGATCGCGTCGATCGCCTCCCGCTCCCGCCCGGGCAGCGGGCGCACGTCGATGCGCGCCTCGGCGACCGAGGGGATGACGTTGTGCTTGTAGCCCGCCTCGAGCATCGTCGGGTTCGCGGTGTGGCGCAGGCTCGAGCGCAGGAACCGCGAGACGGTGCCGGTGCGCTCGGCGACCGCGTCGGGATCGTCGTCGTCGACGCCGAGGAGGTCTGCGATGCGGGCGACGAGCTCGCGCGTCGTGTCGGTGAGCTCGACGGGGAACTCGTGCGCGCCGACCGCCGCGACGGCGGCCGCGAGCTTCGTCACGGCGTTGTCGCGCATGTGCTGGGAGCCGTGGGCGGCGGTGCCGCGCGCGCGCAGCAGGATCCACTGCAGGGCCTTCTCCCCCGTCTGCAGCAGGTAGGCGCGCGTGCCGGCGACCTCGATCGAGTAGCCGCCGACCTCGCTGATCGCCTCCGTCGCCCCGGCGAACAGCTCGGGGTGGGTGCGCACGAGCCACTGCGCGCCGTAGGCGCCGCCCGCCTCCTCGTCGGCGAAGAACGCGACGACGAGGCCGCGACGGGGCCTGCGGCCGCTCGTGAGGATGCGCTCGAGCGCGGCGAGGATCATCGCGTCCATCTGCTTCATGTCGACCGCGCCGCGTCCCCAGAGCAGCCCGTCGCGGATCTCGCCCGCGAAGGGGTCGACGCTCCACTCCGCCGCATCCGCGGGCACCACGTCGAGGTGGCCGTGCACGACGAGGAGCGGCAGCGACGGGTCCTCCCCCTCGATGCGCGCGACGACGCTCGCCCGGCCGGGTGCGGACTCGAAGGTCTGGCTCTCCACGCCCATGGACGCGAGCACCGCGGTCACGTAGGCCGCCGCATCCGCCTCACCGGTCGCGCGGCCCCCGCCCCAGTTCTGGGTGTCGATGCGGATGAGGTCCCTGGCGAGCTGCACGGTGCGGGAGAGGCCTTCGGTCACCAGCCAAGGCTAGCCTCCTCGCGCTGCTCGCCCGCCGCGCCCGGGGTGGTCATCGGAGGTCCGCGGAGCGTGCTAGAGTCGTTTCTCGGTCCTGCAAGGGAAACCGACACTCTGCGCGGGTGGCGGAATTGGCAGACGCGCTAGCTTGAGGTGCTAGTGCCCGTATTAGGGCGTGGGGGTTCAAGTCCCCCCTCGCGCACGAGAGAGGCCCGGAGCTCCAGCTCCGGGCCTCTTCCCGTTCCCTCTCCAGCCGCGTGCGGCTACCGTGTGCGGCATGGCCTCCTTCTTCGACTCCATCCGCCGTGCGGGCTTCCGCCGCGGCCCCCAGCGCCTGCTCGCCGGCATCTGCGGCGGCATCTCCGCCAGGACCGGCATCAACGTGTGGATCGTGCGGCTCGTGACGCTCGTGCTGTTCCTCCTGCCCGTGGTGGGCTGGGGCCTGTACCTCGTGCTGTGGGTGCTCACGCCCGATCAGCGCGGCTCGATCCCGCTCGAGCGCTGGCTCGGGCGCCGCTGAGCCTCAGCGCGCATCGAGCAGCGCCCGGAGCGTCCGGCGCCCGAGCGCGACCTGCGCCGCGGGGCGGTTGCCGAGCAGGATGAGCGCCTTCCAGAGCGCCCAGCCGCGGCCGCGCGCCCACGTCGCCTCATCGAGCGCGAGCTCGCGCCGGTAGACGTCGGCCGCGGCGCCCTCGAGCCGCGTCCAGAGCAGCACGGTGTCGCACGCGGTGTCGCCGACGCCGGCGCAGCCGAAGTCGATCACGGCCGCCAGCCGGCCGTCGCGCACCAGCAGGTTGTCGAGCGCGACGTCGCCGTGGAACCAGGCAGCCGCGAACGGAGCCGCCGCAGCGAGGGCGTCGCGCCAGATCCCGGCCGCTCGGTCGCGCTCATGGCCGTCGACGCGGGCGAGCAGGTCGCGCACCTCGTCGTCCCAGTGCGCCACGGGCGCGCCGCGGAACGCGCTGTGCGGCCCCGGCGGCGGCGCACCGGCCGTGTCGGCGCCGCGCAGCGCCACGAGGAACCCCGCGACGTCGGCGGCGAACCGCGAGTCGTCGTCGATGCGCGCGGCCGAGGCCGGCTCCCCCTCGAGCCACTCGAGCACCGACCACGGCGCGGGGAAGCGCTCGGACGGGAGTCCGTGGCCGACCACCCTCGGGATCGGCAGGGGCACCGATTGCGCGAGGCGCGGCAGCCATGCCTGCTCCTTCGCGACCTGCGGCACGTACCCGGGTGCGCTCGGGAGCCGGACCGCGAGCGCATCCCCGAGCCGGAAGGCGCGGTGGTCGTTGCCGCCGGGACGCACGGCGCGGACGGGCAGGCCCGCCCATGCGGGGAACTGGTCGGCGAGGAGCGAGCGCACGAGCGCCTCGTCGATGCGCGGCGGCGCAGGCAGCTCGGTCACGGCGGGCTCAGTCGCCGCCGGAGGGCCCGGTGTCGTCGCGCTTGCGCTCACGCCGCAGCATGCTCGCGGGCGCGACGGCCGCGGCGCCGAACCGGTCGTGCACCGCGTCCATCGCGCGCTCCGCGCTCCCCCACGTCTCGGTGTCGTCCCACAGCAGCCCGTGGTCCGCCGCGTCCTGGACGGAGCTCGCGCGCACGCCCAGGAGCCGCACGGGCGGCAGCTCCCCGAGGGCGTCGAGCAGCGACCACGCGGTCTCGACGAGCACGCGCGTGACATCGGTCGCCTCCGGGAGGGTCCTCGACCTGGTGATGGTGCGGAAGTCGTGGAAGCGGACCGTGAGCGTCACCGTGCGCGCCTGCACGCCGGCGTCGCGCAGCCGTCGTCCCACGCCCGTCGCGAGCCGCAGGACCTCGCCGTGCAGCTCGCTCCGCTCCGTGACGTCGCGGAAGAAGGTGTGGTTGTGGCCGAAGGTCTTCTCGTGCCCGCGCTCGCGCACCTCGCGCGGGTCGCGGCCCCACGCGAGCTCGTGCAGGTGGCGCCCGGTCGCCTCGCCGAACCACGCCTCGAGCCGCTCGAGCGGCGTGCGCGCGACATCGCCGACGGTGCGCAGGCCGTAGCGCGCGAGCCGCTCCTGCTGCTTCGGCCCGACGCCCCAGATCGCGCTCGCGGGCTGCGGGTGGAGGAAGTCGAGCACGTGCTCGTCGGGCACCACGAGCAGGCCGTCGGGCTTCGCGCGCGACGACGCGAGCTTCGCGACGTGCTTGGTGCCCGCCGCCCCGACCGACGCGACGAGCCCGGTCTCCTCGCGGATGCGCGCGCGCAGGGCGGGCCCGATGCGGTTCGCGCCGCCGGAGAGGCGCCGGACCCCCGCGATGCCGACGAACGCCTCGTCGATGCCGAGCCGCTCGACGTCGGGCGAGACGTCGTTGAGGATCGCCATCACCTGCTTCGACAGCCGCGAGTAGAGGTGGAAGTCCGGCTCGAGCACGATGGCGCTCGGGCACAGGCGCATGGCCCTGCCCATCGGCATCGCGGAGTGCACGCCGTACCTGCGCGCCTCGTAGGTCGCGGCGGTGACGACCGACCGGGAGGACTCGTGTCCGATCACGACCGGCAGGCCGACGAGGTCGGGCCGCGCGAGCAGCGACGCGGACGCGAAGAACGCGTCGAGGTCGACGTGCAGGATCGTCGCGGTCGCATCGTCCACCTCCGGCCCCGAGACGAGCCGGTTCGAGCCGTCCTGCTTGCTCACGGCTCCATCGTCCCACGCGGGGCCGACATCGCCGCGGGGCACGGCAGGATGGAGGCATGCAGCACCCCGGCCTCGAGCATCCCTTCACCCGATACGTCGCGCTCGGCGACAGCTTCACCGAGGGCGTCGGCGACGAGGAGCCGGGCCTGCCCAACGGCGTGCGGGGCTGGGCCGACCGGGTCGCCGAGGAGCTCGCGCGCACGCGGCACGACTTCCAGTACGCGAACCTCGCGATCCGCGGGCGGCTGCTGCAGCAGATCATCGACGAGCAGCTCGAGCCCGCGGTCGCGCTCGAGCCCGACCTCGTCACGATCTCGGCGGGCGGCAACGACCTCATCCGCCCCGGCGGCGACCCGGACGTGCTCGCGGCGAAGCTCGACGCGGTCGTCGGGCGACTCCGGGCGACCGGCGCGGAGGTCGTGCTCTTCAACGGCCCCGACATCGCGATGACCCCCGTGCTGCGCTCGATCCGCGGCCGGGTCGGCATCTACAACTCGAACCTCCACGGCGTCGCGGCGAAGCACGGCGCGATCGTCGCCGACATGTGGTCGGCGCGCCACCTGCAGCAGCCGCAGATGTGGGCCCCCGACCGCCTCCACTTCTCCGCCTACGGGCACCACGCGATCGCGATCCTCGTGCTCGACGCGCTCGGCGTGCGGCACGACCTCACGCCGATGGAGCCCGAGCCGCTCCCCGTGCGCACGTGGCAGCGCATGCGCCTCGACGACCTGCACTGGGCGCGCGAGCACCTCGCGCCGTGGGTGCTGCGGCGCCTGCGCGGCCAGTCGTCGGGCGACGCGATCTCCCCGAAGCGGCCGACCGCGGCGCCCGTGCTGCCGTCGCCGCACGAGCCTCGCGCGGACTAGTCGAAGTACCAGCCGAGCACGTGGGGCGCGTTCGCGATGCGCCACCATGCGTCCGGCCCCGGCAGCAGGCTCGCGGTGCGCACCGGCACCGACGCGTCCCCGCGCTCGAGCCGCACCTCGCCGACGTGCTGCGGCACCGCGCCGGCGGCGATGGGCTCGACCGTGGCGCTCCATCCCGGGGCGTCGTCGGCGAACACGTGCGCGTCGAGCCCGCCCGCAGCGACCGCGCGCGTCGACGCGCCCCATGGCGCGCGGTACTCGGCGATCACGTCGCCCTCCTCGACGATCGTCCGGGTCGCGAAGTTCGGCCACACGCTCTCGAGCAGCGAGATCATCGCGGCGTCCGTCTCGTCCGCCGCGATCGTGCCCATCACGACCCCGACGACGCGGCGTGGCTCGCCGTCGACCTCGCGCACGGCGGTGACGAAGAGGTTCCGGCCCCAGATCTTGAGGGTCCCCGTCTTGCCGCCGTCGATGTCGTGCTCGCCGAGGATCCGGTTCGTGTTCGGCGCGATGCCGATGCCGGGGATGCGCACCGACTCGAGCTGGATCGTCGCGAGCACGACCGGCTCCTCGACCGCCATGAGCGCCGCGCGGGTGAGGTCGGCGGCGCTCGAGACGGTCCGGGCGTCGAGCCCCGCCGGGTCGGCGAGCACCGTGCGATCGAGTCCGTGCCGATCGGTCCACGCGGCGGCGGCGGCCGCGAAGCCGTCCATGTCGCCGAACGCCCAGTTCGCGAGCGACCAGATCGCGTTCCCGGCCGAGTCGACGAGCGACCACTCGATGAGGTCGCGCTGCGTCACCTGCATGCCGTCGAAGACCGGGGCGATCGGCGCGTTCTCGCGCAGCGCGCGCGCCTGCGCGGCGACGTCGTCGGCGTCGAGCGCGATGACGGCTCCGCGCGAGCCCGGCTCGATGGGGTGCGCGTCGAGCACGACGAGCACCGTGACGAGCTTCGCGACGCTCGCCATCGGGTGCGCCTCCTCGCTCCCCCACGACTCCCAGACGTCCTCGCCGCCATCGATCCCCACGACGCCGTAGCCCGCCGCGCGCGCCTCCTCGGGCCAGTCGATGTGCGCGGCCGGCAGGGCGGCCCGGCGGGCGTCGAGCCGCTCGGCCGCGATGGCCGGCGCCGGCGCCACGAGGGCCGCGCCGACGAGCGCGACCGCCGCGACGAGCGCGATGACGAGCAGCGCGCGCACGAGCACCACGAGCGGATGCGTCCGCCCGGCCCGCGTTGGGATCGTCACCGCAGCGCCCACATCGCGACCGCCGCGGTCGCGGCGACGTTGAGCGAGTCGACCCCGTGGCGCATCGGGATGCGCACGACCCGGTCAGCCGCGGCGATCGCGCGCTGCGACAGCCCGGGCCCCTCGGAGCCGAGCACGAGCGCGACTCGCTCGGCGGGCGCGGCGGCGTAGTCGGCGAGGTCGACCGCGTCGTCCCGGAGCGCCATCGCGACGACCTCGAAGCCCGCGTCGTGGAAGCGGGGCACCGCGGCCTCGAGCGAGTCGATGCGCGTCCACGGCACCTGCAGCACCGTCCCCATCGACACGCGCACGCTGCGGCGGTAGAGCGGGTCGGCGCACGTCGAGGTCACGAGCACCGCGTCGCCGCCGATGCCCGCGACCGAGCGGAACGCGGCGCCGACGTTCGTGTGGTCGACGAGCCCGTCGAGCACGACGACGCGACGTGCGCGCTCGAGCAGCGCCGACGCATCCGGCAGCACCGGGCGGTGCATCGCGGCGAGCGCCCCGCGGTGCAGGTGGAAGCCGGTGAGCTGCTCGAGGAGCGCCTCGTCGCCGACGAACACCGGCACGTCGAGGCCGGCGACGAGGCGCTCGACGTCGGGGAGCCAGCGGGGCGCGACGAGCACCGAGCGCGGCTCGTGGCCGGCGCGCAGCGCGCGCTCGAGCACCGTCTGCGACTCGGCGATGTAGAGGCCGCGCTCGGGCTCGGTGCGACGGCGCAGCGCGACGTCGGTGAGCCCGACGAAGTCCTGCAGCCGTGGGTCGTCGAGCGAGTCGATCGCCACGATCTCCATGCTCGCTCCCGCCCTTCTCGCAGGACTCCCGAGCCTACCCGCGACTAGGGTGGCGGCCATGCTCGACACAGCGATCGACCTGCTGCGGGGACGCCGGATCGCGGTGCTGACCGGGGCGGGCATCTCGACCGACTCGGGCATCCCCGACTACCGCGGGGAGGGCGCGCCGAAGCGCACGCCGATGCAGTTCGACACGTTCCTGTCGTCGGTCGACGCGCGCCGCCGCTACTGGGCCGGCAGCCACCTCGGGTGGCAGCGCTTCGCCTCGGTGCACCCGAACGAGGGGCACCGCGCGCTCGCCCACATGGAGGAGGCCGGCATCATCACCGGCATCGCGACGCAGAACGTCGACGACCTGCACGAGCGGGCCGGCTCGACGACCGTCACGCACGTGCACGGGCAGCTGCACACCGTCTCGTGCCTCGACTGCGGCACGCGCTTCGACCGGCACCGCATCGCCGACGAGATCGAGCGGCTCAACCCGTGGATCCGGCTGCCCGAGCAGGTGCGGCTGCAGCCCGACGGCGACGTCGAGATCGACCCGTCGCAGCGGTTCGAGGTGCCCCCGTGCCCCGTGTGCGGCGGCATCCTCAAGCCCGACGTCGTCTTCTTCGGCGAGATCGTGCCGCCGCGCGTGTTCGCCGAGGCGCGCGACATCATCGCCGCGGGCGACGCCGTGCTCGTCGCCGGCTCGTCGCTCGTCGTGAACTCCGGCACGCGGCTGCTCGAGGTCGCGCGGCGGGCCGACGTGCCGATCGTGATCGTCAACCGCGGCGAGACGAAGTGGGATGCGCGCGCCGCGGTGCGTGTGGAGGGCGGCACCTCCGAGACGCTCACGGCGATGGCCGAGGCGCTCGTGGCTCCCTTCTAGGAGCGGGCCTCCGCAGCGATCCGCTCGAGGAACGCCCCGAGCCGCTCCGCGGAGTCGCGCCAGCTGAACCGGGCGGCCTGCTCGAGCGAGGCGCGCGAGACGGCCGCCCACTCCCCCTCGAGCGATCGCACGGCGCGCGCGAGCGCATCCGCGTCGCCGACCGCGAAGTACCGCGCCGCGTCGCCGCCGACCTCGCGGAAGATCTCGGTGTCGGCGATCACGGCCGGCACGCCGAGGCTCATCGCCTCGAGCACGGGGATGCCGAAGCCCTCGTCGCGCGACGCGTGCACGAACGCGGTCGCGCTGCGCAGCAGGTCGGCGTAGTCGGCGTCGGCGATGCCGTCGTGGAAGACGACGGATGCGCCGCCGGCGAGCCGGGCGAGCCGCTCCCGCGTCGCGGGGTCGACGCGGCTGCACAGGTGCAGCTCGTGGTCGGGCAGCAGGCGCGCGGCGCGCACGAGCGTCTCGACGTCCTTGTATGGCATGAACGAGCCCATGTACACGAGCCGCCGGGTCGGCGGGCGCTCGTGCGCGACCGGCTCCCCGAGGTGCGGTGCGGCGTTGCGCACGACCGCGAGCGGCCGCCGCGTGAGCCGGTGCCGCTCGATGAGCCGGCGGGTGGTCTCGGAGATCGTGACGACGCCGTCGACCGCGTTCAGCAGCATGCGCTGCGGCCCGAACGAGAGGTGGTACGCGCGCCACAGCAGCCGGATGAGCGCGGGCATGTCGCGCGGCGGCGTGCGGTGGCGGTAGTAGATGAGGTCGTGCACCGTCGTGACGAGCGGCCACGCGCGGCCGATCGAGCCGATCGTCTGCATCGGCGACCACGCGATGTCGGCCGGCACGCGCCGAAGCCGCCACGAGGTGAGCGGCTCGAGCACGCCCGCGGGCGACGGGCCGAGCACGTGCGGCAGGGACGGCAGCATCGCGAGCTGCCGCGCGTCGCTCACGAGCATCGTGACGTCGTGGTCGCGGCCGAGCTCGGCGACGAGCTCGGCGGTGAAGCGCGAGATGCCGTCGTGGCGCTCGAGCCGCACGTAGCGGCAGTCGGCGAGGATGCGCACTACCGGCCGGCCTCGGCGAGGAACCGGCGGATGACCGCGGCCGCCTCGCGCGGCTGCTCGTAGTGCACGAGGTGGCCGGTGCCGCGCAGCACCGCGAGCCGCGCGTCGGGGAAGCGCGAGCGCAGCCGGTGCTGCTCGGCGAGCGGGGTGATGTCGTCGCGGTCGGCGGCGATGAGCTGCACGGGCTGGCGGACGCGGCCCGCGACCTCGCCCACCGTGTGGCGGATCGACGCGTCGAAGGCCTCGAGCACCGACTGCCGCGACGCGTACCGCGAGAAGTAGCGGTCGTGCTGGCCGTGGATCCAGCTGCGCAGCAGCGGGTCGCGGGTCTTCGCCATGAACGCGCTCATCCCCCGCACGATGGGCGGCGCGCCGAGCAGCGCGAGGCCCGCGCGCTCGGGCAGCGCCGCCGCGGCGCGGTAGTAGCCGAGCGCGAGCAGCGAGCCGAGGCGGTTGGGGCCCGAGAGCGCGGGAGTCGCGATGGGGTTCACGAGCACGATCCGCGCGGCGTCGAGGCCGGTCGCGGCCGCGTGCGCGACCACGATCGAGCCGAACGAGTGGCCGAGCACGACGGCGCCGGGCGCCTCGGTCGCGACGAGCGCCCGCAGCCAGTCGGCGTAGCCGTCGATGGATGCGACGGGCAGCGGGGCGGAGTCGCCGAAGCCGGGCAGGTCGGGGGCGATGACCCGCATGCCGGGCAGGTGCGCGGCGATCGGCTCGAGCCCGTGGTGGTCGCCGCGGAACCCGTGCACGAGCACGAGCGGCGGGACCTCGGGCGCGCCGTACTCGAAGACCGCGGTGCGCACGCCGGCGGCCTCGACGGAGCGGGTGCGCTGCGGGAGCGCGTCGAGCAGCGCCCGGTACGGGGATCGGTCCGCTCGCGCTTCCACTGCCACCAGCCGAGCCTACCCGGGGGTGTGGGCGGGCCGGGCTACCGTGGGCGCATGACGGAGACGAACGTGCAGGAGGCGGCGCAGCTGCATCGACCGATCCTCGCGGTGAGCCCCGACGCTCCCGACCGCTGGATCGACCGGCTCGCCGTGTTCGACCTCGAGACCACCGGCGTCGACCCCGCCGAGGCGCGCATCGTGACGGCCTACGTCGGCCTCCTCGACGCGAGCGGGACGGTCGTCGACGGGCGCTCGTGGATCGTCGACCCGGGCATCGAGATCCCCTCCGCCTCGACCGAGGTGCACGGCATCACGACCGAGCGCGCCCGCGCCGAGGGCGCCGAGGCCGCGGTCGCGGTGCGCGAGATCCGCGATGTGCTCGCCGGGCACTTCGCCGCCGGGCTCGCGGTGTGCGCGTTCAACGCCGCCTACGACTTCTCGCTGCTCGCGGCCGAGTGCCGCAGGCACGGCATCGAGCCGCTCGACGCGCGCCCCGTGATCGACCCCATGGTCATCGACCGGCAGGTCGACCGCTACCGCCGCGGCAAGCGCACGCTCACGGTCGCGACCGAGGTCTACGGCATCGAGCTCACCGACGCGCACGACGCGAGCGCCGACGCCATCGCGGCGGGCCGTCTCGCGCAGGCGATGACCGCCCGCTACCCCGAGCTGCGCATCGACCCGATCTCGCTGCACGACCTCACCATGCGGTGGGCCGACGAGCAGGCGGCGGGCTTCGAGGAGTTCCGGCGCCGCAGCGACCCGGCGTTCAGCGCCGGGCGCGGCTGGCCGCTGCGGCGGTGACGGCATGCGAGAGGGCGACGAGCCGGAGCCCGTCGCCCTCTCGTCGCTGCTGCGGAGATCAGCCGCCGAAGCCCTTGTAGCGGTTCTTGAACTTCTCGACGCGGCCGGCGGAGTCCATGATGCGCTGCTTGCCCGTGTAGAACGGGTGCGACGCCGACGAGATCTCGACGTCGATCACCGGGTAGGTCTCGCCGTCGAGCTCGATCGTCTTGTCGCTCGTGATCGTCGAGCGCGTCAGGAACGTCTCGCCCGAGGCGAGGTCGCGGAACACGATCGGCTGGTAGTCGGGGTGGATCTCGGTCTTCATGGCAGTTCCTTGGTCGCTCGGGCGCGGAAGTCTGTGGTCGGCATGCGGGCCGACAGACGAGTGTATCAGGTGGGCGGGCCGACGGGGAGGCTCAGCGCGTCGCGCGCGCCGACCAGCGGCCGCCGTCGTGGGCGACCTCGAGGCCGAGGCCGAACGTCTCCGTCAGGTGCGCATCCGTCAGCACCGAATCGAGCGGGCCCGCAGCGACGATGCGCCCCTCGCGCAGCAGCATGCCGTGCGTGAAGCCGGGCGGGATCTCCTCGACGTGGTGGGTGACCATCACGATCGCCGGCGCGAGCGAGCTCGACGCGTACTCCTCGAGCGAGGCGAGCAGCGACTCGCGGGCGCCGAGGTCGAGGCTGCCGGCGGGCTCGTCGAGCAGCATGAGCTCGGGGTCGGTCATGACCGCGCGCGCGATCTGCACGCGCTTGCGCTCGCCGTCCGAGAGCGTGCCGAACGGGCGGTTCGCGAGGGGCGCGAGGTCCCACGCGTCCATCACCTCGGCGGCGCGCTCGAGGTCGAGCGACTCGTAGCGCTCGTGCCAGCGGCCGGTGACGGCGTAGGCCGCGGTGAGCACGACGTCGCCGACGCGCTCGGCGGCGGGGATGCGGCGCGCGAGGCCCGTCGCGGCGAGCCCGATGCGAGTGCGCAGCTCGAACACGTCGACCTTGCCGACCCGCTCCCCCAGCACGTCGATCGTGCCGGAGGTCGGATGCGTCGCCGCGGCCGCGAGCTGCAGGATCGTCGACTTGCCCGCGCCGTTCGGCCCGAGGACCACCCAGCGGTCGGCCTCGTCGACGCTCCAGCTGAGCTGGTCGAGGATGCGATTGCCGTTCCGGACGAAGGAGACATCACGGAGCTCGAGCACATTCGCCATGCGAGCGAGCCTACCGACCGGCGCGCTCGGCGATGACGCGCTCGTACACCTCGCGCGTCTCGGTCGCGATGCGCTCCCAGTCGAAGTGCTCGGCCGCGCGCCGGCGCCCGGCCTCGCCCATGCGGCGGGCCGCGTCCGGGTCGGCGACCATGCGGGTGAGGGCGTCGGCGAGGTCGGCGACGAAGCGGTCGGGGTCGGTCGGCGTGCCCGTGCCGTCCTGCACCTGGTCGATCGGGACGAGGAAGCCCGTCTCGCCGTCGACGATGACCTCGGGGATGCCGCCGGTCGCGCTGCCGACGACCGGGGCGCCGCACGCCATCGCCTCGAGGTTCACGATGCCGAGCGGCTCGTAGACGCTCGGGCACACGAACGTCGTCGCGTGGCTGAGCAGCACGCGGATGTCGTCGCGCTCGAGCTGGTCGTCGATCCAGAGGACGCCGTCGCGCGCCGACTGCAGCTCCTCGACGAGGCCCTTGACCTCGGCGAGGATCTCCGGCGTGTCGGGAGCCCCGGCGACGAGCACGAGCTGCACGCCCTCGGGCAGCGAGCGGGCGGCGCGCAGCAGGTGCGGCAGGCCCTTCTGCCGCGTGATGCGGCCGACGAAGACGACGGCGGGACGGTCGGGGTCCATGCCGAGCTCGCGCGCGCGACCGGCGTCCGGCAGCGGCGACCACGCCTCGAGGTCGATCCCGTTGTGGATGGTGACGACGCGCTCGGGGTCGAGCGCCGGGTACGAGCGCAGGATGTCGGCGCGCATGCCGTCGGACACCGCGATGACGCGATCGGCGGCCTCGTACGCGCGCCGCTCGACGTCGCTCGAGATGCGGTAGCCGCCGCCGAGCTGCTCGGCCTTCCACGGTCGGAGCGGCTCGAGCGAGTGGGCGGTCACGACGTGCGGGATGCCGTGCAGCTCCTGCGCGAGCCGGCCCGCCTCGTTGGCGTACCAGGTGTGCGAGTGCACGAGGTCGGCGCCGGCGACGGCGTCGGCGATCTGCAGGTCGACCGCGAGCGTCTGGAGCGCCGCGTTCGCCTCGGCGAGCTCGGCCGGCACGTCGTAGGCGGTCACGCCGGCCTCGTCGCGCGGCCCGCCGAAGCAGCGCACCTGCACCTCGACGGAGTGCCGGAGCGCCTTCACGAGCTCGGTCACGTGGACCCCCGCTCCCCCGTAGACCTCGGGCGGATACTCCTTCGTGAGCAGGTCGACGCGCATGCCCTCACAGTACGCCAGCGCTCTCGACCGTCGTTCGGCTCATGGTCAGCGTGCAGACACGGACCGTAGGGTGAACCCATGGACAAGAAGGTGTTCGGGATCGTGCTCGCCGGCGGCGAGGGCAAGCGGCTCATGCCCCTCACCGCCGACCGGGCGAAGCCGGCGGTGCCGTTCGGCGGCTCCTACCGCCTCATCGACTTCGCGATCTCCAACCTCATCAACTCGGGGCTCCGGCAGATCGTCGTGCTCACGCAGTACAAGTCGCACTCGCTCGACCGCCACATCTCGCAGGTGTGGCGCATGTCGTCGATGCTGAACTCCTACGTCACGTCGGTTCCCGCGCAGCAGCGCACCGGCAAGCACTGGTTCGCGGGCTCGGCCGACGCGATCTTCCAGTCGCTCAACCTCATCGCCGACGAGAAGCCCGACATCGTGGTGGTCGTCGGCGCCGACCACGTCTACCGCATGGACTTCCGCGACATGATCGACGCGCACCTCGCCTCCGGCGCGCGCGCGACGGTCGCGGGCATCCGCCAGCCCCTCGAGCTCGCGAACCAGTTCGGCGTCATCGAGGAGGACGAGGAGCGGCCCGACTACATCCGCGCCTTCCACGAGAAGCCCGCCGACGCATCCGGCTTCGTCGTCGCCCCGGGCGAGGTGCTCGCCTCGATGGGCAACTACGTCTTCGACGCCGACGCGCTCGTCGAGGCGGTCATCGCCGACAACCAGGTCGAGGACTCCGACCACGACATGGGCGGCGACATCGTGCCGTGGTTCGTCGAGCGCGGCGAGGCGGCGATGTACGACCTGAAGAACAACACGGTGCCGGGCGCGACCGAGCGCGACAAGTACTACTGGCGCGACGTCGGCACGATCGAGTCGTTCTTCGACGCGCACATGGACCTCATCTCGGCGCTGCCGATCTTCAACCTCTACAACCGCGAGTGGCCGATCTACACGCAGACGGTCAACGCCCCGCCCGCGAAGTTCACGAGGGATGCGTGGGGCCGCGCCGCCGACGTCAACGAGGCCATCGTGGGCGCCGGCTCGGTCGTGCAGGGCGCGAGCGTCGTGCGGAGCGTCGTCTCGCCGTGGTGCTCGATCGACGCGGGAGCGACCGTGTCGGACGCGATCCTGTTCGACCAGGTGCACGTGGGCGCCGGCGCCGTCGTGCGGCGCGCGATCATCGACAAGGAGGTCGAGATCGGTCCCGGCGTGCAGGTCGGCGTCGACCACGAGGCCGACCGCGCGCGCGGCTTCTCCGTGTCGGCCTCGGGCATCGTGACGGTGCCCAAGGGCCTGAAGATCTTCCAGTGAGGGCGTCCCTGCTCGTCGTCACCGATGTCGACTCGACGCTCATCCGCGACGAGGTCATCGAGCTGCTCGCTCGCGCGGTCGGTCCCGACGCGGAGCGCCACGTCGCCGCCGTCACCGAGCGCGCGATGCGCGGCGAGCTTGACTTCGCGGCCTCGCTCGCCGAGCGGCTGCGCATGCTCGAGGGGCTGCCGGTCTCGGTGCTCGACGACGCGCGCGCCGCGGTGACCGTCACGCACGGGGTGCCCGAGCTCATCGCCGAGGTGCACGCGCGCGGCGGCGCCGTCGCCGCGGTCTCGGGCGGCTTCCACGAGGTGCTCGACCCGATCGCGGCCGAGCTCGGCATCGACCACGCGCGCGCGAACCGGCTCGAGGTCGCGGATGGGCGGCTCACGGGCCGCTCGATCGGTCCGGTCATCGACGGGGCCGCGAAGCGCGACACGCTCGAGTCGCTGCGGCTGAACCTCGGCGTGCCGCGCGAGCGGATCATGGCGGTCGGCGACGGCGCGAACGACGTGCTCATGATGGAGGCGGCGGGCATCTCGGTCGCGTTCTGCGCGAAGCCCCTCGTGCGCGAGGTCGCGACGAACGCGATCGACGTGCCCGACTTCCGCGAGCTCATCCCGCTGCTGCCGGGCTGATCCTCGAAGCACCCGACTGCGGCCGCCCGCCACGGGGCAAGGACGTCCTGCGGCCAGCGCCACGGGGCAAGGATCTGCCGCTGCGTCTCGCGGGCGCCTCCTTGCTGCGTGGCGCTCCGCCGCGACCGACCGGGGTGGGTCGACGTGGTGCGGGCCGCCGAGGCCGTCAGTGGCCCATGCCGAGGCCGCCGTCGACCGGGATGACGGCGCCCGAGATGTAGGCGGCCTCGTCGCTCGCGAGCCAGCGCACGACGCCCGCGACCTCCTCGGCGGAGCCGTAGCGGCCCGCGGGGATCGCCTGCTTGTACTCCGCTTGCGTCTTCTCGTCGAGCTCGGCGGTCATGTCGGTCGCGATGAACCCGGGGGCGACGACGTTCGCGGTGATGCCGCGCGCGCCGAGCTCGCGCGTGATCGAGCGCGCGATGCCGACGAGCCCGGCCTTGGAGGCGGCGTAGTTGACCTGGCCGGGACCGCCGTAGAGCCCCACGACGCTCGAGATGAGGACGACGCGCCCCCACTTGGCGCGCAGCATGCCCTTCGAGGCGCGCTGCACCACGCGGAAGGCGCCGCCGAGGTTCGTGTCCACGACCGTCGAGAAGTCCTCCTCGCTCATGCGCATGAGCAGCGTGTCGCGCGTGATGCCCGCGTTCGCGACCACGACCTCCACGGGGCCGAGCTCCGCCTCGACGCGCGCGAACGCGGCGTCGATCGACGCCGAGTCGGTCACGTCGGCCGCGACCGCGAGCGCGCCCTCGGGGCCGGAGCCGTCGCGCGAGGTGATCGCGACGCGGTGTCCGGCGTCGAGGAAGGCCTGGGCGATCGCGCGGCCGATGCCGCGGTTGCCGCCGGTGACGAGCACGGTGCGAGAGGTCATGCGAGCCAGCCTAGGAGAACCCGTGTGCCCGCGAGGCCGCGCGCGGGAGTCAGGGCTCGCGCAAAGGGCACGGGCGTAGACTCGCTCGCGCCATGCGAGCACGGTCCGCGTCGATCACCGACCTCCCGATCTCCCCAGACGAGGATCGTGAGAGGCGCTTCCGCATGTACCTGTACATGATGCTCGTGCGCGTCGCGTGCCTCGGGATCTTCTTCGTCGTGCCCGGCTGGTGGAAGGTGCTGCCCGCGATCGTCGCGGTGCTCATCCCCTACTTCGCGGTGGTGGTCGCGAACGTGTCGACGCACGCCGTCGGCGAGGTGCGGCAGGCGCCGAACGCGCTCCCGCCCGGCCCGTCCGCGGCGTCGGGCGCGGCGGGCGACGAGGGTCGCCGATGAGCCTGCTCGCCATGCTCGACGGCGGCGCCGGTGCCACCCCGTGCTCCGCCGCGGGCTGCGCCGCACCCGCCGCGCACGCGCTGCACTGGCGCAACCCGCGCATCCACGCCGACGACCGCGTGAAGACGTGGGCGGCGTGCGACGCGCACCGCGGCAGCCTCGCCGAGCGGCTGCGCTCGCGCGGCTTCCCGGTGGTCGAGACGGCGTTCGGCGAGACCGTGGAGCGCGTCGCCTGATGCTCGCGATCCTCCGCCAGCCTCGCTGGCTCGGCTACCTCGCGCTGGCGACGGCCTTCGCGCTCGCGTGCTGCCTGTTCGGCGTGTGGCAGTGGAACCGGCGGGAGGAGGCGCTCGCGGCGATCGAGCGGCTCGAGGCGAACTACGACCGCGTGCCGGTGGCGGTGACGGATGCGCTCCCCGACCCGGGCGGGTTCGAGCCCGACCTGCAGTGGACGCCGGTCGTGCTCGAGGGCGAGTACCTGCTCGACGAGCAGCTGCTGCTGCGCGGCCGGTGGCGCGACGGCCGGGTCGGGTTCGACGTCGTCGCCCCGTTCCGCACGTCGGACGGCACGGTGTTCGTCGTCGACCGCGGATGGATCGACCAGGCGCCCGGTGCCGAGCGGCCCGTCACCGACCCCGCGACGCCTGCGGGGCCCACGACCGTCGTCGCGCGGCTGCGGCCCAACGAGGGCGACATCCCGGGCCGCGGGGCCCCCGAGGGGCAGATCGCCTCGGTCGACCTCCCGTCGATCGCCGAGGGCCTCGACGCGCCCGTCTACACGGGCGCGTACGGGCTGCTCGTGAGCGAGGACGGCGAGGCGCCCGCCGATGTCGCGATCGCGACTCGGCCCGTGCTCGACGAGGGCCCGCACCTGTCGTACACGCTGCAGTGGTTCGTCTTCGCGCTCTTCGGCTACGCGGCCGTCGCGTGGGGCGTGCGGGAGGAGCTGCGCGGGGACGCGCCCGCGCCGGCCCCGAAGCGAGCGCGGCGCACCGATGCCGACGTCGAGGACGACATCCTCGACCGCGGCTGACCGGCCGCGATCAGTCCCGCCCGCGGTCGCCGAGCGTCGGGATGGACTCGGTCCGCAGCGACGGCACCCGCCAGTCGAGCACCTCGCTCGCGATGCGCACCGCGCACACGGTCGCCGCGATCGCGGTGAGCACAGCCCAGTGGCCCCACCCGTACCACTCCGCCGCCGCGGCCGCGCTCGAGCCGAGCAGCGCGGGCAGCAGGTAGAGGCGCGACTCGCGGCGGAACACGGCAGGGATGTCGTTGGCGAGCGCGTCGCGCAGGATGCCGCCGCCGATGCCCGTGAGCATGCCGACGAACGCGGCACCCACGGGGTCGAGCCCGTAGTGGACCGCCTTCGTCGCGCCGCCGACGACGAAGATGCCGAGCCCGATCGCGTCGAAGACGAGCACGGGCTTGTCGAGCCGCTGCATCCAGCGGTGCAGGAGGAACACCGCGAGCGCGCCGAGCAGCGCGAGCCCGATCATCCACCAGTCGCGGAGCACCGCGACCGGGGTCGCGCCGAGCAGCAGGTCGCGCAGCATGCCGCCGCCCGTCGCGGTGACGACGGCGAGCCCCGCCATGCCGACGACGTCCATCCGCTTCTGGACGGCGAGCAGCGCGCCCGAGACGGCGAACGCGACGATCCCGACCGCGTTGAGCACGCCGCCGACCGCCGACAGCCACCCGACCGGCTCATCCAGCATGCGCGCGCCTCCTCGCCGCGCCCAGGCTAGGCGAGCCCGATGAGGTCGAGGTACTCGGGACTCCAGAGGTCCTCGGTGCCGTCGGGCATGATGAGCACCCGCTCGGGGTCGAGCGCCTCGACCGCGCCCTCGTCGTGGCTCACGAGGATCACGGCGCCCTCGTACGCGCCGAGCGCACCGAGGATCTCCTCGCGGCTCGCGGGGTCGAGGTTGTTCGTCGGCTCGTCGAGCAGCAGCAGGTTCGCGCTCGAGACGACGAGCATCGCGAGCGACAGGCGCGTCTTCTCGCCGCCCGAGAGCACGCGCGCCGGCTTGTCGGCGTCGTCGCCCGTGAACAGGAAGGAGCCGAGCACGCGCCGCGCCTCGGTCGCGGTGATGTCGGGCGAGGCCGAGAGCATGTTCTCGAGCACCGAGCGCTCGACGTCGAGCGTCTCGTGCTCCTGCGCGTAGTAGCCGACGCGCAGGCCGTGCCCGCGCTCGATGTGACCCGTGTCGCTCTCGGAGACGCCCGCGAGGATCCGCAGCAGCGTCGTCTTGCCCGCGCCGTTCAGGCCGAGGATCACGACGCGCGAGCCGCGGTCGACCGCGAGGTCGACGGCGGTGAAGATCTCGAGCGACCCGTACGACTTCGACAGGTCTCGGGCGAGGATCGGCGTCTTCCCGACGGGAGCGGGCTTCGGGAAGCGCAGCTTGGCCACGCGGTCGACCGCGCGCTCCTCCTCGAGCCCCGAGCGCATCCGCTCGGCCCTGCGCGCCATCTGCTTCGCCGCGACGGCCTTCGTGGCCTTCGCGCCCATCTTCGCCGCCTGCAGCTCGAGCTGGCCGGCCTGCTTCTCGACGTTCGCGCGCTCGCGCTTGCGGCGCTCGGCGTCGGCCTCCCGCTGGCGCAGGTAGAGCTTCCAGCGCATGTTGTAGATGTCGATGACCTGGCGGTTCGCGTCGAGGTAGAAGACGCGGTTGACCGTCTCCTCGACGAGCTCGACGTCGTGGCTGATCACCATGAGGCCGCCCGAGTAGCCCTTGAGGAACTCCCGCAGCCACGCGACCGAGTCGGCGTCGAGGTGGTTCGTCGGCTCGTCGAGCAGCATCGTGTCGGCGCCGGAGAAGAGGATGCGCGCGAGCTCGATGCGGCGGCGCTGCCCGCCGGAGAGCGTCTCGAGCGGCTGGTCGAGGATGCGGTCGGGCAGCTGCAGGTTCGACGCGATCGCCGCGCCCTCCGCCTCGGCCGCATACCCGCCGAGCGCGAGGAAGCGGTCCTCGAGCCGGCCGTACCGGCGCATCGCCTCGTCGGCGACCGCGCCGCCCTCGGCCATCTGCTCGGTCGCGAGCCGCATGCCCTCGACGAGCTCGCCGAGGCCGCGCGCGTCGAGGATGCGACGGCGGGCGGTCTGCTTCGGGTCGCCGGAGCGCGGGTCCTGCGGCAGGTAGCCGATCTCCCCGCTGCGCTCGATGCGACCGGAGTAGGTGTGCCCGTCGCGGTCGTCGCTCACGCCCGCGAGCACCTTCGTCATGGTGGTCTTCCCCGCGCCGTTCCGGCCGACGAGGCCGATCTTGTCGCCGGCGTCGATGCGGAAGGACACGTCGCTCATGAGCGTGCGCGGACCCACCGACAGCTCGAAGCCGGACACGGCGATCATGCGCGCGGGAGCCTCTCTCGTGGGTGCGGTGCGGGTGCGGCGCGCGTCGAGCGGGCCAGCCGTCCAGCCTACCAGCGAGCCCGGCGCCGCCGCCGCGCCGCGGGCTCAGCGCCAGGGGCGGACGAGCTCGGCGATCGAGTCGGTGAGGGCCGCCTGGAGCCGCGGCCCGAAGCTCACGCGGCGCGCTCCCCCCGCGCGCGTCGCGGCGAGGTCGCCGAAGACGGTGCCCGAGACGGGATGCGCGGTGACGTTGACGGGGAGCGACACGCGCTCGAGGATCGCCGAGACCGCCTCGGCGCTCGGCGGGCGCACCGGGTAGAGCGCCTGCGCGCCCGCCTGCTCCATGAGCTCGCAGCGCAGGATCGCCTGCTCGAGCGGATCGAGCCCGTGGAGGTCGGGCCGCGCGAACGCGTCGGTGCGCCCGTTGATGACGACATCGACGCCCGCCTCGTCGGCCGCGGCGCGCAGCGCGGCGACGTAGTCGGCGTGCTCGTGCGGCTCCCGCATGCGGCCCTGCGCGTGCACGGTGTCCTCGACGTTGAGCCCGACCGCGCCGGCGTCGAGCAGCCGGCCGATGAGCTCGCGCGGCTCAGCGCCGTAGCCCGACTCGAGGTCGGCGCTCACGGGCACGTCGACGGATGCGGTGATGCGGCCGACCGCGTCGAGCGCGTCGTCGAGCGACATCCCCTCGCCGTCGCGCTGCCCGCGCGACTCCGCGACGGGATGGCTCCCGACGGTGATCGCCCGGAACCCGGCGTCGACCAGCGCGCGGGCCGACCACGCGTCCCACGCGGTGGGCAGGACGACGAAGTCGTCGTGCATCGTGAGCAGCTCGGCCGCGAGGCCCGCGAGATCCCTCATGCCCGGAGCCTACGCGGTGCGCCCATATGCTGACGGGGTGACTGCTACCGCGCTCCCGCTCCCCCGCCGTGCCGTGCTCGTCGACGCCCTCGTCGGCCAGCGCTCCCTGGTCAAGGACCTCCTGCTCGTCGCCGCCGGCATCACCGTCGTCGCCGCGCTCGCGCAGGTCGAGATCCCCATGTGGCCGGTGCCGATCACGGGCCAGACGCTCGGCGTCATGCTCGTCGCCGCCTCGCTCGGCTTCCGCCGGGGCGTCGCCGCGATGGTCGGCTACCTCGTGCTCGGCGTCGCGGGGCTGCCGATCTTCGCCGGGTTCACCGGCGGGATCCTCGCGGTCGGGAAGCCGAGCTTCGGCTTCATCATCGGCTTCATCGCGACGGCCGCGGTCGTCGGCTGGCTCGCCGAGCGCCGGTGGGACCGCCGGCCGCTGCTCGCGATCGCGCTCTTCGGGCTCGCGAGCCTCATCCCCTTCGCGTTCGGCGTCCCGTACATGGCGGCGGTCCTCGCGGCGATGGGGTCGCCCGTCGGCGTCGTCGGCGCGCTCGAGCTCGGCGTGCTGCCGTTCATCCTCGGCGGCGTCGTGAAGTGGGCGATCGCCGCGGCGCTCCTGCCCGCCGCGTGGGCGCTCGTGCGGCGCGCCGACCGCAGCGCTCGCTGAGCCCTCGGGGACCGGAGGGCCGCGCAGGGCGCGTAGCGTTGCCGTCATGACCGACGCGAACGACAGCACCCCCGACCACGACGGCGAGCGCTCGACGTTCGCGGGCCTCGGGCTGCCCGCGGGCATCCTCCGCGCGCTCGACGAGGTCGGCTACGAGACGCCCTCGGCGATCCAGGCCGAGACCATCCCGCTCCTGCTCGCAGGTCGCGACCTGATCGGGCTCGCGCAGACGGGCACGGGCAAGACGGCGGCGTTCGCGCTGCCGGTGCTCGCGGCGATCGACGTCGAGCGACGCAGCCCGCAGGCGCTCGTGCTCACCCCCACCCGGGAGCTCGCGGTCCAGGTGTGCGAGGCCTTCGAGCGCTACGCCGCGCACCTGGGCGGCATCCACGTCCTGCCGATCTACGGCGGCCAGGGCTACGGCGTGCAGCTCTCGGCGCTGCGCCGCGGCGTGCACGTCGTGGTCGGCACGCCGGGTCGCATCATGGACCACCTCGCGAAGGGCACGCTCGACCTGTCGGGCCTCACGCACGTCGTGCTCGACGAGGCGGACGAGATGCTGCGGATGGGCTTCGCGGAGGACGTGGACGAGATCCTCCGCGCGACGCCCGCGGAGAAGCAGGTCGCGCTGTTCTCCGCGACCATGCCGCGGCAGATCCGCGCGATCTCGCAGCAGCACCTGCGCGAGCCGGCGGAGGTGACCGTGCGCGCGAGCGCGACGACGACCCCGAGCATCACGCAGCGCGCCCTCATGGTGTCGTACCAGCAGAAGCTCGAGGCGCTCACGCGCGTGCTCGAGGTCGAGCCGTTCGAGGCCGCGATCGTCTTCACCCGCACGCGCAACGAGACCGAGACCGTCGCGGAGCGGCTCCGGGCGCGCGGCTACGCGGCGACCGCCATCTCGGGCGACGTCGCGCAGCCGCAGCGCGAGCGGACGATCGAGCAGCTGCGCTCGGGCGAGCTCGACGTCCTCGTCGCGACGGACGTCGCGGCGCGAGGCCTCGACGTCGAGCGCATCAGCCACGTCATCAACTACGACCTGCCGGTCGACACCGAGTCGTACGTGCACCGCATCGGCCGCACCGGGCGCGCCGGCCGCACGGGCGACGCGATCAGCTTCGTCACGCCGCGCGAGCGCCGCATGCTGAGCGCGATCGAGAAGGCCACGCGCGGCACGGTCGAGGTGATGCCGATGCCGAGCGCCGGCGAGGTGAACGCGACCCGGCTCACCCGCTTCGACGACGCGATCACCGAGGCGCTCGGTCAGACCGATCGCATCGAGCGCTTCCGCGAGATCGTCGCGCACTACGTCGAGCACCACGACGTGCCGCACGAGGACGTCGCCGCGGCCCTCGCCGTGGTCGCCCAGGGCGAGACGCCCCTGCTGCTCGACGAGCGCGCCGACCGGGCGCTCCAGCCGCCGGCGCGCGCCGACCGGGCCGAGCGCGCGGCCCGCTCCGACGACGACCGCGCCGAGCGCCGCTCGCGCCGAGGAGCGTCGGAGACGACGACCTACCGCCTGAACGTGGGCAGCCGGCGCGGCGTCGAGCCCCGCCAGATCGTGGGCGCGCTCGCGAACGAGGGCGGCCTCGGCCGTGACGACTTCGGGCGCATCACGATCCGCTACGACTTCACGCTCGTCGAGCTGCCGGAGCTCGATGCGGGCCAGCTCGAGCGGCTGTCGCAGACGCGCATCCTCGGCGTCCCGATCGACATCCGGGTCGACACCGGTCGTCGTGAGCGGGGCGAGCGCGACGACCGCGGCCCGCGCCGCGACCGCGACGACCGCGCGCCGCGCCGCGACCGTGACGACCGGCCCCCGCGGAAGCCGCGGCACGGGCGGGATCGGTGATCCAGGCCGCGGTGCCCCACCCCTCGCCCCGCCGCCGGGCGAGCCTCGAGGTGCTGCGCGCCGAGGCCGCCGACGAGCGCTCGGTGCTCGTCGAGGAGCGGCTGCGCTCCGGCGAGGACCCGTGGGAGTTCATGTCGGAGCTGCCGAGCGTCGACGAGATCGTCGTGCTCCTGCTGCGAGCCGAGCGCATCGTGCCGCCGTACGCCGTGCGGCCGGGCCACGCCGTGAGCGACCACGTGCTGCGCCGCATCGTCGACGACTACCCGCCGCTCGCGCCGACGGTCTGGGCGATGCTCGAGCCCGCAGAGCCCGAGCGGGCGTGGACGCCGCGCGTCAGCCGCGACGCGGCCTGACCGCCGCCCGGCGCACGACGAAGGGGACGACCGCGGTGGTCGTCCCCTTCGTCGTAGCACGCATCAGATGGTGAAGCCCAACGCCCTCATCATCTCGCGGCCGTCCTCGGTGATCCGCTCGGGACCCCACGGCGGCATCCACACCCAGTTGATCCGGAAGCGCTCGACGATGCCGTCGAGCTTCTCGGCGATCTCCGACTCGATGACGTCGGTGAGCGGGCAGCCGGCCGACGTGAGCGTCATCGAGATGACGAGCGCGTCCTGGTCGTCATCCCACGCAAGGTCGTAGACGAGGCCGAGGTCGACGATGTTGACGTCGAGCTCGGGGTCCACGACGTCCTTGAGGGCCTCGGTGACCGCGTCGAACTTCGCGGCATCGACCTCGACGAGCGCCATCAGACGCCGGCCTTGAGGTAGCGGTCGTAGCCCTCCTCCTCGAGCCGCTCGGCGAGCTCGGGGCCGCCCTGCTCCGCGACCCGGCCGTTGACGAACACGTGCACGTGGTCGGGCTGGATGTAGCGCAGGATGCGGGTGTAGTGGGTGATGAGGAGCACGCCGAGGCCGGTCTCGCCCTTGATGCGGTTCACGCCCTCGGAGACGATGCGGAGCGCGTCGACGTCGAGGCCGGAGTCGGTCTCGTCGAGCACCGCGAAGCGCGGGCGGAGGAGCTCCATCTGCAGGATCTCGTGGCGCTTCTTCTCGCCGCCCGAGAAGCCCTCGTTGACGTTGCGCTCGCCGAACGACGGGTCCATGCGCAGCTGCTCCATGGCGGTGCGCACGTCGCCGATCCACTCGCGCACGCGGGGCGCCTCACCCGACACGGCGGTCTTCGCGGTGCGGAGGAAGTTCGACACGGTGACGCCCGGGATCTCGACCGGGTACTGCATCGCGAGGAAGAGTCCCGCGCGGGCGCGCTCGTCGACGCTCATCTCCAGCACGTCCTCGCCGTCGAGCGTGATCGAGCCGCCGTCGACGGTGTAGCGCGGGTGCCCGGCGATCGTGTACGCGAGCGTCGACTTGCCGGAGCCGTTCGGGCCCATCACCGCGTGTATCTCGTCGGAGCTGATCGTCAGGTCGACGCCTCGGAGGATCTCCTTGTTGCCCTGCTCGGTCTCGATCGAGACACGCAGGTCCTTGATGTCCAGCACGCTCATCGCGCTTCCTTCCTTCGCGGCCGCGGGCCGCGTCACAGCTTCACAGGGTTCTGGACGTCGACGAGCACGTCGTCGCCGTCGATGGTCACGGGGAAGACCGGCACCGGCTCGTAGGCGGGCAGGTTCTTCGGCTTGCCGGTGCGGAGCTCGAACTGCGACCCGTGCGCCCAGCACTCGATCGAGTCGTCCTCGACGAAGCCCTCCGAGAGCGAGATCTCGCCGTGCGTGCACGTGTCGCCGATCGCGTGGATCTCGCCCGCCGAGTCCTTCACGATCGCGACCGCGATGCCGTCGAGCTCGACCTTGACGGCCGAGCTCACCGCGACCTCGTCGACGCCGCACGCGCGCTGGGCGGTCATGCGCCCGCCTTTCTCGCGGGTGCGAGCCCGGCGCCGCGCCGCAGCTCCTCCTCGATCGCCTCGGCGAGGCGCTCCTCGATCTCGGGGACGCCGATCTTCTGCACGATCTCCATGAGGAAGCCGATGACGACGAGGCGACGGGCCTCCTCCTCCTCGATGCCTCGCGACTGCAGGTAGAAGAGCTGCTCGTCGTCGAAGCGACCGGTGGCGGAGGCGTGCCCCGCGCCGGCGATGTCGCCCGTCTGGATCTCGAGGTTCGGGATGCTGTCGGCGCGGGCGCCGTCGGTGAGGACGAGGTTCTGGTTCTTCTCGTAGCTGTCGGTGCCGGTCGCGCCCTTGCCGATGAGCACGTCGCCCACCCACACCGAGCGCGCGCCCTCGCCCTGCAGCGCGCCCTTGTAGAGCACGTCGCCGCGCGTCTCGACGCCCTCGTGGAACAGGAACACCTGGCTCTCGATGTGCTGGCCGCTGTCGGCGAACGACAGGCCGTACATCTCGCCCTCGGCGCGGTGCCCCGCGAGCCGCACCGACGGGTTGACCCGCACGACGCCGCCGCCGAACGAGACGACCATGTGCTTGAGGAACGCGCCCTCGCCGACGACGGCCTGGTGGGCTGCGGCGTGCACCGCGTCGTCCTCCCAGTCCTGCACCGAGATGAGCGTGAGCCGGGCGCCGTCGCGCACGATGACTTCGAGGTTCTGCGCGTACTGCGCCGAGCCGGCGTGGTGCAGCACGACCGTGGCCACCGAGCCGGGCATGGCCTCGACGACGATGTGCGCGTTCGCGTGGCGCTCCGCGCCCGTGCCGCGCAGCCGGACGATGATCGGCTCCGCCTGCTCCTGCCCCTCCGGGAGGCGGATGTGCAGGGCGTTCGGGCAGCGCTTCCAGGCGATCGCGCTGATCGCGTCCTCGGGGCGGAAGACCTCGCCGCGCGGCGCGACGTCGTGGCCCGTCGACTCGACGAGCAGGCCGCGCTCGACGAGCGCGTCGACGTCGTAGTCGATGCCGAGGTCGTCGCCCGACTCGGTCTCCTCGTCGACGAGCAGCGGCGCGAGGCGCTTCAGGTCGGAGAGCCGCCAGTTGACCTCGCGGCCCGTGGGCCTGCCGAAGTCGGCGGGGTCGAACGACGTGGGCCGCTCGGACCGGGTCTGGATGGGGACGAAGGGCTCGGCAGCGGCGAGGTGCGCGGGGGTGGTGTCAGTCGCGGTCATGTCAGCCGACGGATCCTTCCATGCTCATCTCGATGAGCTTGTTGAGCTCGAGCGCGTACTCCATCGGCAGCTCGCGGGCGATCGGCTCGATGAAGCCGCGGACGATCATCGCCATCGCCTCGGTCTCCTCGAGGCCGCGCGACATGAGGTAGAACAGCTGCTCCTCGCTCACCTTCGACACGGTCGCCTCGTGGCCGAGCACGACGTCGTCGACGCGGATGTCGATGGCCGGGTAGGTGTCGGAGCGCGAGATGGTGTCGACGAGCAGGGCGTCGCACACGACGCTGTTCGCCGAGTGGTGGGCGTTCGCGTCGACGCGCACCTCGCCGCGGTAGCCCGCGCGGCCGCCGCCGCGAGCGATCGACTTCGAGACGATCGACGACGTCGTGTAGGGCGCCATGTGGATCATCTTCGCGCCCGCGTCCTGGTGCTGGCCGGGGCCCGCGAACGCGACCGAGAGGGTCTCGCCCTTCGCGCGCTCGCCCACGAGGTAGATCGACGGGTACTTCATCGTGACCTTAGAGCCGATGTTGCCGTCGATCCACTCCATCGTCGCGCCCTCCTCGGCGATGGCGCGCTTGGTGACGAGGTTGTAGACGTTGCTCGACCAGTTCTGGATCGTCGTGTAGCGCACGCGGGCGTTCTTCTTGACGATGATCTCGACGACCGCCGAGTGCAGCGAGTCGCTCGAGTAGATCGGCGCCGTGCAGCCCTCGATGTAGTGCACGTACGAGCCCTCGTCGGCGATGATGAGCGTGCGCTCGAACTGGCCCATGTTCTCGGTGTTGATCCGGAAGTAGGCCTGCAGCGGGATCTCGACGTGGACGCCCTTCGGCACGTAGACGAACGAGCCGCCGGACCACACCGCCGTGTTGAGCGCCGCGAACTTGTTGTCGCCCGCCGGGATCACCGTGCCGAAGTACTCCTCGAAGAACTCGGGGTGCTCCTTGAGCGCGGTGTCGGTGTCCATGAAGATGACGCCCTGGCGCTCCAGGTCCTCCTGGATCTGGTGGTACACGACCTCCGACTCGTACTGCGCGGCGACGCCGGCGACGAGGCGCGAGCGCTCGGCCTCGGGGATGCCGAGCCGGTCGTACGTCGTGCGGATGTCCTCGGGGAGGTCCTCCCACGTGCGCGCCTGGCGCTCCGTCGAGCGCACGAAGTACTTGATGTTGTCGAAGTCGATGCCCGAGATGTCGGCACCCCACGTGGGCATGGGCTTGCGCTCGAACAGCTGCAGCCCCTTGAGCCGGCGCTCGAGCATCCAGTCGGACTCGCTCTTGAGCTCGGAGATCTCGCGGACCACCTGCTCGCTGAGCCCTCGCTTCGCGACGGCTCCGGCCTCGTCGGAGTCGTGCCAGCCGAACTCGTACTGTCCCAGGCTCTCGAGCTCGGGCCGGTCGATCAGGACGTCGGACATCGCTCCCCCTTCCCTCCATGGTCACAACCCGGCGGTGCTCCTCGGCATTCCGCGCGACTCGCGAACCGCCGCTCGGCCATACTTGAAGGGCCTTCGCACATGCCTCGCCCGATTCGGCGCAGGGGTTCGGAGCCGATGGGCTCCCCACGATCCTACCGCGAACGGCAAGGAGAGGTGCATCGTGCTCGAGCGCTCACGGAGCCTGGTCGTCGCGGCCTGGGCGACGCTGGTGTCGCAGATCGTCATCGTCGGGACGGGCGGCGCCGTGCGGCTCACCGGGTCGGGGCTCGGGTGCTCCGAGTGGCCCAACTGCACCCCCGAGTCGTTCACGCCCGTGCCGGAGCAGGGCATCCACGGCATCATCGAGTTCACGAACCGGGTGTGGGGCGGCCTCGTGGTGCTGATCGCCGTCATCATGCTCGTGCTCGCGCTGCGGCACCGCGCCGGGCGCACCGTCGTGACGCTCTCGGCCCTCGTGCTCGGCCTCACGATCGCGCAGGCGCTCATCGGCGCCGTGGTCGTGTGGATGCGGCTGCGGCCCGACACGGTCGGCGTGCACTTCTTCCTCTCCGTCATCCTCGTGGGGCTCTCGGCCGTGCTCGTGTGGCGGGTCGTGATGGGCCCTGCCGGTCCGCGTCCCGAGCTGCGCTGGCAGCCGGTGCTCGTGCACGCGATGACCCTCGCGCTCGCCGTCGTGATCGTCGTGGGCGTGCTCACGACCGGGTCCGGTCCGCACGCCGGGGACGGGGGCGCGGCCCGCAACGGGCTTGACCCCGCGATCATGCAGCACGTGCACGCGTGGCCCGGCTACGCGCTGCTCGCGCTCGTGCTCGCGGTCGTCGCCGTCGCGCGCGCCCGGGGGCCGCTCCTGCACCTGCGGTGGTCGCTCGCGCTGCTCGGCGTCATCCTCGTGCAGATCGTCGTCGGCATCGTGCAGTCGCGCCTCGGGCTGCCGATCGCGCTCGTCGGCATCCACATGGTGCTCTCGGTGGTCGCGACCGCCGTCGGGGCCGCGGTCGTGCTCTCCCTCCGCGCTCCCCGACCGGCGGATGCGCGCGACGACGGGGCGGATGCGCCGTCGGCGGTGGGCGCATGACGGGCGATCGGCCCGTCGACGGCGCCCTCGGGACGGTCCAGCACGGCGCGCGACTGGGCGTGCTCGACATCGGGTCGAACACCGTGCACCTGCTCATCGTCGACATGCGGCTCGGCGGGCGCCCCGTGCCGACCCGCTCGCACAAGCAGACGCTCCGCCTCATGCGGTACCTGCAGGACGACGGCTCGATCAGCGACGAGGGCGTCGCCGCGCTGCTCTCGGCCATCGGCGAGTGCGTCGACATCGCTCGCGCCGAGGCGCTCGACGACTTCGTCGTGATGGCGACGAGCGCGCTGCGCGAGGCGGCGAACGGCGAGGAGGTCGTCGCGCGCATCGAGCGCGAGGCCGAGGTGTCGCTCGACATCCTCTCCGGGCCGGACGAGGCGCGGCTGACGTTCCTCGCGGTGCGCCGCTGGTTCGGCTGGGCGGCGGGCAGGATCCTGCTGCTCGACATCGGCGGCGGCTCGCTCGAGATCGCCGTCGGCGACGACGAGGAGCCCGCGATCGCGCTCTCGGTGCCGCTCGGCGCCGGCCGCAGCACCGTGGGCTTCTTCCACGACGACCCGCCCTCTGCCGCCGACCAGCGGGCGCTGCGCGCCTACGCGAAGGACGTGCTCGAGGACGCCGTCGCGAAGGTCGCGCCCTTCGGTCGCCCGGACCACGTCATCGGGTCGTCGAAGACCATCCGCTCCCTCGCGCGGCTCGCGGGCAACGCGCTCCCGGGCGTCGGCGACGGCGACCGGGCGGTGCTCTCGCGCGCGCAGCTCGACGACTGGGTGCCGCGGCTCGCCCGCATGGACGCCACCTCGCGCACGGCGCTGCCCGGCATCACGACCGACCGCACGTTCCAGATCGTCGCGGGAGGGATCGTGCTGTCCGAGGCGGTGCGCGCCTTCCGCGTCGCCGAGCTCGACGTGAGCCCGTGGGCGCTCCGCGAGGGCCGGCTGCTCCAGATGCTCGACCGCGTCTGAGCGCGGGCGTCACCGACCCGCGATCGACACGACCGCGGCCACGAACGCGGGAAGCGCGACGGCCGCTGCCACCCCGAGCACGAGCCGCCCCAGCAGCACGCCGCGCGTCGACGCCCTCGCCGCGAGCAGTGCCGGGAGCGCCCGTGGCAGCGCCGCGACGCCGAGGGCGCTCACCAGCACGAGCGGCGCCGCGAGCACGGCGGCGATCGCGAGCACCGGGGCGGAGAGCACGAGCCCCGCGACGATCACGGCGCGCGACGTCCGCGTCGGCGCGCTGAGCGCCCGGCTCGCACGGCCGGCGATCGCGGCGACCGCAGCACCGTGCACGACGACGAGCGCCCCGAGCGCGAGCACGGCGAGCCATCCGGGTCCCAGCAGGTCGAAGTCGACGTTGTCCGCTCGCAGCGGGTCGACGAGCGGCGCGCCGATCACGAGCAGCAGCGCGCCGAACGCCCACCCCGCGAGCCGGCCGCGCGGCAACCAGGGCGCTGCGAGCAGGTAGAGCGCGGCCGACGCGAGCGCGAGCGGCAGCGCGCCGAACGCCGCGAGCGCGGCAGTGCCCTCGAGCGTGATCTCGCCGACCACCGCCTGGCCCTCGGTGAGGCGGCCCGTCGCGGAGGGCGAGGTGGCAGCGAGGAGCCGCATCGCGAGCCGACCGCCTGCCGCGGCGATCAGGACGCCGGAGCCCGCGCCGACGATCGCGAGGAGCAGCAGCCATCGCCCGTACAGGGCGAGCGCCGCGCGTCGCGGGCGGCCGGGGGACGCGGGCACGGCGGGCTCGACGAGCCGCTCATCGCCCCACGCGACGGCGAGGGCGACGCCCGCGGCGAGCAGGGCGGCGCACGTGACGATCAGGAGCATCCGCCCTCGACTCTGCAGGTGACGACAGCGGCGACCCTACTGCGGGCGGACGCGTCGCCGCGAGCCCGTCGTCAGAACGGCAGGAGCGGGTCGACGCCGACGGCGAGGAAGATGAGCGTCAGGTACGTGTTCGACGCGTGGAACACGCGCATCGCCCGCACCTCGCGCTCGCCGCGGATCGCGCGCGCGTAGAGGCCGTGCGCCTCCCCCACGAACCACGCGCCCGCGATGACGGCGACGCCGCTGTAGAGCCAGCCCATGCCCCCGACGGGGATGAGCAGGAGCGTGCACGCGAGCGAAGCCCACGCGTAGAGGATCACCTGGATGCCGACCATCGGGCGTCCGCGGACGACCGCGAGCATCGGCACGTCGGCCGCCTCGTAGTCGTCGCGGTACTTCATCGACAGCGGCCAGTAGTGCGCGGGGGTCCAGAGGAACACGAGCGCGAACAGGATCCACGCGGGCCAGTCGAGCGAGCCGGTCACGCCCGCCCAGCCGATCACGACCGGGAAGCAGCCGGCGATCCCGCCCCACACGATGTTCTGCTCGGTGCGGCGCTTCAGCAGCATCGTGTAGACGAGCACGTAGAAGGCGATGGCCGCGATCGACAGCGCCGCGGCGAGCCAGTTCGCGAACACGCCGAGCACGAGCGTCGAGACGACCGCGAGGGTCCACGCGAACGCGCGCGCCTCGGCGACGGAGAGCGCGCCGGTCACGAGCGGGCGGTGCTGCGTGCGGTGCATGACCCGGTCGATGTCGCGATCGATGATCATGTTGAACGCGTTGGCGCTGCCGGCACTGAGGAACCCGCCGACCAGGGTCGCGACGAGCGCGCCGAGCGGCGGCACCCCATCCGCCGCCAGGAACATCGTCGGGAGCGCCGTCACGAGCAGCAGCTCGATCACGCGCGGCTTCGTGAGCGCGACGTAGGCGGCCGCCTTCGCCCGGAGGCTCGCCCGCTGCGCCGGCTCCGCCGCGGGCGCCGCGACGCCGGACGAGGTCGCGTTCGACATGCAGCGGGATCCTGTTCGACGGGGCGGATGGGAGGGGCGAGAGCCGACCTCCATCCTATCCGACGCGCGGCGTCACGGTGCGGGAATGGCCCCGGGCCGCCATGCGCTCGCTCACTATGCTGGTCGGGTCGCATCCCCTCCGCATCGCCGCGGCTCCGTGCCGCCAGAAGAAGGAGCCGCTTTGGCATTCGAATGGACCACCGACGACCAGCGCGCCGTCGACACCGCCCGCGTGCTCGCCGCAGACGCTGTCGAGAAGGTGGGCAACGGCCACCCCGGCACGGCGATGAGCCTCGCGCCCGTCGCGCACCTCCTGTTCCAGAAGGTGATGGACCGCGACCCGGCGGACGACCGCTGGCTCGGACGGGACCGGTTCATCCTCTCGGTCGGCCATTCCTCCCTCACGCAGTACATCCAGCTGTACCTCACCGGCTCCGGGCTCGAGAAGAGCGACCTCGAGGCGCTGCGCACGTGGGGCTCCCGCACGCCGGGCCACCCGGAGTACGGCCACACGAAGGGCGTCGAGATCACGACCGGGCCGCTCGGCCAGGGCCTCGCGTCGGCGGTCGGCTTCGCCTACGCGCAGCGCTTCGAGCGCGAGCTGCTCGACCCCGACACGGCCGACGGCGAGAGCCCCTTCGACCACTACACGTACGTGATCGCCGGCGACGGCGACCTGCAGGAGGGCGTCACGAGCGAGGCAGGCTCGCTCGCGGGCCACCAGCGCCTCGGCCGCCTCATCGCGATCTACGACTCGAACGCCATCTCGATCGAGGACGACGTCGACATCGCCTTCACCGAGGATGTGCGGGCCCGCTACGAGGCGTACGGCTGGCAGGTGCTCGAGGTCGCGTGGCGCACGGGCGACGACCCGGTCGCCGACGAGTACGTCGAGGACGTCGAGGCGCTGCACGCGGCGATCGAGGAGGCGAAGGCCGACACCGGCCGGCCGAGCCTCATCATCCTGAAGACGATCATCGGGTGGCCGGCGCCGACGAAGCAGGGCACCGGCAAGATCCACGGCTCGAAGCTCGGCGCCGACGAGGTCGCCGCGGTCAAGCAGGTGCTCGGCTTCGACCCCGAGCGCACCTTCCAGGTCGAGGACGCCGTCATCGAGTACACGCGCCAGCACGCCGCGCAGCGCGCCGAGCACGCGCGCACCGCGTGGCAGCGCCGCTTCGACATCTGGGCGAAGGCGAACCCCGAGCGCAAGGCGCTCCTCGACCGGCTGCTCTCGGGCGCGCTCCCGGACGGGGTCGAGGATGCGCTGCCGACGTTCGAGGCGGGCACCGAGGTCTCGACCCGCGCCGCGTCCGGCAAGGTGCTCAACGCGCTCGCCGACGTGCTGCCCGAGCTGTGGGGCGGCTCGGCGGACCTCGCGGAGTCGAACAACACGACGCTCGAGGGCAAGGGCTCGTTCGCGCCCGCCGACCACGCGACCACCGCGTGGCCCGACGCCTCCCCCGCGGGCCGCACGATGCACTTCGGCATCCGCGAGCACGCCATGGCCGCGATCCTCAACGGCATCGTGCTGCACGGGCCCACGCGCCCCTACGGCGGCACGTTCCTCATCTTCAGCGACTACCAGCGCCCGGCGCTGCGGCTCGCGGCGCTCATGGGCGTGCACCCCATCCACGTCTGGACGCACGACTCGGTCGCGCTCGGCGAGGACGGCCCGACGCACCAGCCGATCGAGCAGCTCGCGACGCTGCGCGCGATCCCCGGCTTCGAGGTCGTGCGGCCCTCCGACGCGAACGAGACGGCGTGGGCGTGGAAGACGATCCTCGAGCGCCGCGACCGGCCCGTGGGCATCGCCCTCACCCGCCAGAACATCCCCGTGCTCGAGCGCGGCGACGGCGACGCGACGGGCGATGCGCTCGCGCACGCCTCCAACGTCGCGAAGGGCGCGTACGTGCTCGCCGAGGCGCGCGGCGGCTCCCCCGACGTGATCCTCATCGCGACGGGCTCCGAGGTGCAGCTCGCGCTCGCCGCGCGTGAGCAGCTCCAGGCCGACGGCATCGCGGCGCGCGTCGTCGCCGCGCCGTCGCTCGAGTGGTTCGCCGAGCAGAGCGACGAGTACCGCGAGTCGGTGCTGCCGGCGGGCGTCCGCGCGCGCGTGTCGGTCGAGGCCGGCTCCGCGCTCACGTGGCGCGGCATCGTCGGCGACGCGGGCCGCTCGGTCGCGATCGACCACTTCGGCGCGAGCGCCGACTGGCAGACGCTCTTCCGCGAGTTCGGCTTCACCGCCGAGGCGGTCGCGCAGGCCGCTCGCGAATCCATCGAGGCAGCCCGCTGAGCGGGCCGGCAGGAGGCACGGACATGAACGAGAACACGCAGGCCCTCTCCGACGCGGGCGTCAGCATCTGGCTCGACGACCTCTCCCGCGAGCGCATCACGAGCGGCACGCTCGCGGCGCTCATCACCGACCGCAACGTCGTGGGCGTCACGACCAACCCGACGATCTTCGCGAACGCGATCGCGAAGGGCGAGTCCTACGAGGCGGCGATCCACGAGCTCGCCGCCGACGGGGCGGGCGTCGACGAGGTCATCACGGCGCTCACGACCGAGGACGTCGCCGAGGCATGCGACCTCTTCGCCGACGTCTACGCATCCACCGCGGGCTTCGACGGCCGCGTGTCGATCGAGGTCGAGCCGGGTCTCGCGCGCGACACCGCGGGCACCGTCGCGCAGGCGGCCGAGCTCCACGAGCGCGTCGGCCGCGAGAACGTGCTCATCAAGATCCCCGCGACGCAGGAGGGGCTCGAGGCGATCGCCGCGACGATCGGCGCGGGCATCAGCGTCAACGTGACGCTGATCTTCTCGCTCGACCGCTACCGCGACGTCATCAACGCCTACCTCACGGGCCTCGAGCGCGCCCAGCAGGCCGGGCACGACCTCTCGAGCATCCACTCGGTCGCATCGTTCTTCGTCTCGCGCGTCGACACGGAGATCGACAAGCGCCTGGACGCGATCGGCACCGACGAGGCGCTCGCGCTCAAGGGCAAGGCGGGCGTCGCGAACGCGCACCTCGCCTACCGCGTCTGGCAGGAGGCCTTCGCGACCGAGCGCGCGCAGACGCTGCTCGCCGCGGGCGCCAACACCCAGCGGCCGCTGTGGGCGTCGACGGGGGTCAAGGACCCGTCGCTGCCCGACACGCTCTACGTCACCGAGCTCGTCGCGCCGCAGACCGTCAACACGATGCCCGAGAAGACGCTCGAGGCGGTCGCCGACCACGGCGAGATCGCGGGCGACCGCGTCTCCGGCCGCGGTGACGAGGCCGAGGCGGTGCTCGACGCGCTCGAGCGCGTCGGCGTCTCGTACACCGAGGTCGTCGAGCTGCTCGAGCGCGAGGGCCTCGAGAAGTTCGACGCATCGTGGGCAGAGCTCGTCGAGACCGTCCAGGGCCACCTCGACTCGGCGGGAGCGGGCGCATGACCTTCATCATCACGGCCTCGGGGCCCGCGAAGGAGGCGATCGACCGGGTCGTGCCGCAGCTCGTCGTCGACGGCGTCGCCGGGCGGCTCGTCTCGGGCGACGCGACCCTGTGGGGCGAGGCCGCCGAGGCCGAGGCGTCCATCCGGCTCGGCTGGGTCGAGGCGGCCGCCTCGAGCGCGGGCCTCGTCGACGACATCGAGGCGCTCCGCAAGCAGCTGCGCCAGCACGGCGTCGACCGCATCGCGCTCGCGGGCATGGGGGGCTCGTCGCTCGCGCCCGAGGTCATCACCCGCACCGAGGGCGTGCACCTCACGGTGCTCGACTCGACCGAGCCCGGCCAGGTGCGCCGGGCGCTGCGCGACGGCCTCGCCCGCACCGCGCTCGTCGTCTCGTCGAAGTCGGGGTCGACGCTCGAGACCGACAGCCAGCGCCGCGCGTTCGAGCAGGCCTACCGCGACTCCGGCATCGACCCGATCGACCGGATCATCGTCGTGACGGACCCCGGCTCCCCGCTCGACCAGGACGCGCGGCGCGCCGGCTACCGCGTGTTCAACGCCGACCCGAACGTCGGCGGCCGCTACTCCGCGCTCACCGCGTTCGGCATCGTGCCCGCGGGGCTCGCGGGCGTCGATGTGCGCGAGCTCCTCGCGGAGGCGCTCGCCGCGCTCCCCGAGATCTCGGAGGACGCCGAGGACAACCCGGGCCTGCGGCTCGCCGCGGCGATCGCGGGCACGCGGCCGCTGCGCGACAAGATCGGCTTCGTCGCCGACGGCACGCACATCGTCGGCCTCGGCGACTGGGCGGAGCAGCTCATCGCGGAGTCGACCGGCAAGGACGGCGTCGGCCTGCTGCCCGTCGTGCTCGAGAAGGACGCGCCCGAGCTCTCGGCCGACCTGCCCGACCTCCAGGTCGTGCGGCTCGTCGGCTCCGCGCGCGAGGCGCAGCACGTCGCGCACGGCGAGATCGAGGTCGCCGGCACGCTCGGCGCGCAGCTGCTCGTGTGGGAGTTCGCGACCGCCGTCGCCGGCCGGCTGCTCGGCATCAACCCGTTCGACCAGCCGGACGTCGAGTCGGCGAAGGTCGCGGCCCGCGGCCTGCTCGACGCGCTCGAGCCGCCCGCGGCTCCCGGCGCCGTCGATGCGGGCGTCGAGCTGCGCGGCACCCCGGGCGTCGTGCGCGACTCGCTCGAGGCCTCCGTGGACGCGCTGCTCGCGAGCCTCGGCGCCGACGGCTACCTCGCGATCCACGCCTACCTCGATCGCATCGGGCAGCCGCGCTTCGAGCGGCTGCGGGCGGCGTTCGCCGCGCGCACCGGTCGGCCGGTGACCTTCGGCTGGGGGCCGCGCTTCCTGCACTCGACCGGGCAGTACCACAAGGGCGGCACGCCGAACGGCGTCTTCCTGCAGCTCCTCGGGCAGCCGCACGAGGACCTCGAGATCCCCGGTCGGCCGTTCACGTTCGGGCAGCTGCTCCAGGCGCAGGCGTCGGGCGACGCGAGCGTGCTGGCCGAGCACGGCAGGCCCGTGCTCACGCTCACGCTCCCCGACCTCGACGAGGGGCTCGACCGGCTCCTCGCGCTCGCCTCGCGATGACCGCGCCGGCGGCCGAGGGCGCCGTCGAGATCGCCGCAGGCCAGAACCCGCTGCGCGACCCGTCCGACCAGCGCCTCACGCGCATCCCGGGCCCCAACGCGATGACGTTCTTCGGCGTCACGGGCGACCTCGCGCGGAAGAAGCTGCTGCCGGCCGTCTACGACCTCGCGAACCGCGGGCTGCTGCCGCCGGGCTTCGGCCTCGTCGGCTTCGGCCGGCGCGAGTGGAGCGACGAGTCGTTCGCGGCCATGGTGCGCGAGGCGGTGCAGCAGCACGCCCGCACCGCGTTCCGGGAGTCGGTGTGGCGGCAGCTCGCCGAGGGCATCCGCTTCGTGCAGGGCGACTTCGACGACGACGCGGCCTTCGACCGGCTCGCCGAGGTGCTCGCCGAGCTCGACGAGACGCGCGGCACGATGGGGAACCACGCGTTCTACCTCTCCATCCCCCCGAACGCGTTCCCGCTCGTCACGCAGCAGCTCAAGCGCTCGGGGCTCGCGGAGGGCGAGGGCGACCGGTGGCGGCGCGTCGTGATCGAGAAGCCGTTCGGGCACGACCTCGAATCGGCCCGCGAGCTCAACCAGGTGGTCGAGTCGGTGTTCCCCGCCGACAGCGTGTTCCGCATCGACCACTACCTCGGTAAGGAGACGGTGCAGAACATCCTCGCGCTGCGGTTCGCGAACGCGCTGTGGGAGCCGATCTGGAACGCGAATCACATCGACCACGTGCAGATCACGATGGCGGAGGACATCGGGGTCGGCGGCCGCGCGGGCTACTACGACGGCATCGGCGCCGCGCGCGACGTGATCCAGAACCACCTCCTGCAGCTCTTCGCGCTCACCGCGATGGAGGAGCCCGTGTCGTTCGACGCGGCCGACCTCCGCGTCGAGAAGGAGAAGGTGCTGCGCGCGGCGCGCGTGCCGCTGCCGCTCGCCCGCTCGAGCGCGCGCGGGCAGTACGACGCCGGCTGGCACGGCGGGACGCTCGTGAAGGGCTTCCTGCAGGAGGAGGGCATGCGGCCCGACTCCACGACCGAGACGTTCGCGGCGATCAAGCTCGAGGTCGACACGCGCCGCTGGTCGGGCGTGCCGTTCTACCTGCGGGCGGGCAAGCGGCTCGGGCGCCGGGTGACCGAGATCGCGATCGTCTTCAAGCGCGCCTCGCAGTACCTGTTCGAGGAGTCCGACATCCGCACGATGAGCGAGAACGCGCTCGTCATCCGCGTGCAGCCCGACGAGGGCGTCTCGATGCGCTTCGGCTCGAAGGTCCCGGGCCCGGGGATGCACGTGCGCGACGTCACGATGGACTTCGGCTACGGCCACGCGTTCACCGAGGAGAGCCCCGAGGCGTACGAGCGGCTCATCCTCGACGTGCTGCTCGGCGACCCGCCGCTGTTCCCCCGGCACGAGGAGGTCGAGCTCTCCTGGCGGATCCTCGACCCGATCGAGGAGCACTGGGAGGCGGAGGGCGGACCGATCGACCAGTACGCGCCCGGCTCGTGGGGTCCGCGCAGCGCCCACGACCTGCTCGCGCGCGACGGACGGCACTGGAGGCGACCGTGATCATCCGACTCTCCCGCACGACGACCGCCGAGGTGCAGCGGCGGATGCTCGAGATCCGCGAGGAGGGCGGCGTCGTCGCGCTCGGCCGCGTGCTCACGCTCGTCATCCACACGCAGATCGGGGCCGAGGAGGAGGCGATCCGCGCCGCGAACCAGGCCTCGCGCGAGCACCCCATGCGCGTCATCGTGGTCTCCCGCAACCCGGACCACGTGAACGCGAACGAGGAGCCGCGGCTCGACGCCGAGCTGCGCGTGGGCGCCGACGCCGGGGCGAGCGAGGTCGTGCTGCTGCAGTGCTACGGCGAGCTCGGGTCCCACCTGCTCGGCATCGTGCAGGGGCTGCTCCTGCCCGACGCGCCCGTCGTCGCGTGGTGGCCGAGCTTCATGCCCGAGACGCCCTCCGCGTCGCAGCTCGGGCAGATCTCGCAGCGCCGCATCACCGACTCGGGCAAGCAGGCCGACCCGCGCGCGGCGATCCTCGCCCTCGCGGGCTGCTACCAGCCGGGCGACACCGACCTCGCGTGGACGCGCCTGACGAACTGGCGCGCCCACCTCGCGGCGCTCCTCGACCAGCCGCCGTTCGAGCCGGTGCACGGCGGGCTCGTCTCCGGCGACCTCTCGAACCCGAGCGTGCACCTCATGGCCGCGTGGCTGCAGCTGCGCCTGCAGGTGCCGATCGACAAGGTCGAGGCGGGCGACACGCCCACCGGCTCGAGCGGGCTGCACGCGGTCGAGCTGCACCGCACGAGCGGCGAGTCGTCGCTCACGCGCGTGCGCGACTCGGTCGGCGTGCTCCGGCAGCCCGGCCAGCCGGAGCACCACGTCGCGCTCTCGACCCGCGGGCTCGAGGATCAGCTCGCCGAGGAGCTGCGCAAGCTCGCGCCCGACGACATGTACCGGCAGGTGCTCCTCTCGACTCGCGGCGGCGACCGATGAGGCGCACGGTCCACGCCGACCGCGCCGCGCTCGTGCGCGAGACCGCTCGCGAGCTCGCGGAGCTCATCGAGGCGAGCGTCGCCGCGCGGGGCCGCGCGGCCATCGCGCTCACCGGCGGCTCGGTCGGCACCGAGCTCCTCGCCGCGCTCGCGGAGCTCCCCGTCGACTGGTCGCGCGTCGCCCTGACCTGGAGCGATGAGCGCTTCGTCGACGCGGCCTCCCCCGACCGGAACGCGCGGCAGGCCCGCGAGGCGCTGCTCGACCGCGTGCCCATCCCCGCCGAGCACGTGCTCGAGCTGCCGGCGGCTGGCGCCACGAGCCTCGACGAGGCGGCGGCGCGCGCGTCCGAGCTGCTCGAGCGGCTCGGCGCGATCGACGTGACGCTCCTCGGCATGGGTCCGGACGCCCACGTCGCCTCGCTCTTCCCCGGGCTCCCGGGGGTGCACGAGCGCGGTGCGCGCATCATCGCCGTGCGCGACTCCCCCAAGCCGCCGCCCGAGCGCCTGAGCTTCACGCTCGACGCGATCAACGCATCCGACCGGGTGTGGCTCGTCGTCGCCGGCGCCGACAAGGCGGATGCGGTGGCGCGCGTGCTCGACGGCGCCGACGTCGCCGAGGCGCCCGCCTCGGGCGTCGCGGGCCGGCTCGAGACGCGGATCGTGCTCGACGCCGCCGCTGCCTCGCGCCTCTAGCGGTCCGGACGCGCGCGGGTGCGGCGTGTGAGTGGCGGTTGCGGCGTGTGAGTGGCGGTTGCGGCGTGTGAGTGGCGGTTGCGGCGTGTGAGTGGCGGCCGTCGTGCGGGAGGCCCCGCTCAGGTCCGGGAGGCGCCGCTCAGGTCCGGG
>NZ_JANQCH010000029.1 GCF_024723325.1 Agrococcus sp. HG114 | reverse complement strand
GGGATCGACTGCGCGGTGACCTCGTTCGCGACGGTGCACGCGGAGGTGGTCGCGCGGCGCACGGTGAGGCTCAGCGACTCGAGCTGCGTCTGGGCGCTCGTCAGCGACTGGCCGACGACGCTCGGGACGGTGACGAGGCCGTTCGAGAGCACGATGCTCACCGTCTCGCCGCGCGAGAGGTCGGTGCCGGCGCTCGGCTCGGTGTTGATGACGCGGTCGATCTCGACGGTCGGGGACGTCGCGCGCGTCACCTCGCCGACGACGTAGCCGGCCGCCTCGAGCGCCTGTCGCGCCTGGGCCTCCGTGAGGTTCGCGACGCTGATGAGCGGCACGGGCGGCGGTCCGTTCGAGACCACGACCGTCACGGGACTGCCGGGAGCGAGCCGCACGCCCGAGTCGGGCTCCGAGCGCAGGACCGTGCCCGCATCCGCCTCGTCGATCATGCGCCGCACCTCGGGCTCGAGGCCGGCCTCCTCGACCGCGGCGACCGCCTCGTCCTCGGTGAGCCCCGCGACCGCGGGCACGGTGGCGGAGAGTCCGGCGATCGGCAGGTTGAAGAAGTTGGAGGCCCATGCGACCACGACGACGACGAGCACCGCGATGAGGGCCGCCGCGCCCCAGAGCCACGCGACCGGCGGTCGACGGTCGCGGCGCGCGGCGACGGCCTCGGCGTCCGGCTCGGGCTCCTCGACGGCGAGCGCGGCGAACATCGCGGTCGCGGCACCGATGTCGAGCGGGGCCGTCTCGGTCTTCTCGAACGGCTGCAGCACGCCCGCGATCGCGTCGTCGAGCGCCTGCTTGAACTCGGTCGCGGACTGGAAGCGGTCGTCGCGCTTCTTCTCGAGCGCCTTCCCGACGATCGAGTCCATCGCGGGCGTGATGCCGGGCGTGATCGACGAGGGGAGCGGCGGCTCCTCGGCGACGTGCTGGTAGGCGACGCCCACGGGGGTGTCGGACTCGAAGGGCGCGCGGCCCGTCAGCAGCTCGAAGAGGATGACGCCCGTCGAGTAGAGGTCGGTGCGGGCGTCGACCGCCTCGCCGCGCGCCTGCTCGGGGGAGAAGTACTGGGCTGTGCCCAGGATCGTGCCGGTCTGCGCGACGTTCGCGCTCGTCTCGCTCACCGCGCGGGCGATGCCGAAGTCCATGACCTTGATCTGGCCGCCGGGCGTGACCATGACGTTGCCCGGCTTGATGTCGCGGTGCACGATGCCCGCGCGGTGGGAGTACTCGAGGGCCGTGAGGATGCCCTTCGTGATGCGCACCGCCTCCGACTCGGGCAGCGGGCCCTCCGCGATGATGTCCTTCACCATCCGGCCGTCCACGTACTCCATGACGATGTACGGCACCGCGGCGGGCTGCCCGCTCGAGTCCGTCGCCGGCTCCTCGCCCGCGTCGAACACGCGCACGACGGTGGGATGCGACATGCGCGCGGCCGACTGCGCCTCCTGCCGGAAGCGCGTGCGGAACTCCGGGTCGAGCGAGAGCTCGGGCTTGAGCAGCTTGACCGCCACCTGGCGGTCGAGCCGGGTGTCGCGCGCGAGGTGCACCTCGGCCATGCCGCCCTGGCCGATGAGCTCGCCGATCTCGTACCGGTCGCCGAGGGTCCGCAGCGACGCGATGATGCTGTCGGTCATCGCGGCTCCTCTCCTCGGGCGTGCGGTGCGCCGATCGGCCCGTTCGCACGGGGATCGGTCGATTCTACGTCAGGCCCCGTGATCGTCCCCCGCCGCGGCCGTCACGGACCTGCCGGCGGCTGCACCGGGAGCGTCACGGACGGCGTGGGCTGCGGCGTCGGCTGGGTCGGCTGCGTGGGCTCGGGCGTCGGCGACTCCTCGGGCGCCGACGCCGTCATCGTGAGCGACGGCGAGGGGCCGCTCGTGAGCGCCTCGCCCTCGGCCGGCGCGCATCGGTACGCGTAGAACACCTCGTTGTCGCCCGACGGCATCTCGGTGATGTTGAGCTGCGGGTTGTTGAGCTCGAGCGTCTCCTGCTCGCCGTTCGCCCAGAGGATCGTCGCCTCGTAGCCGGCGACCGAGTAGTCGGCCGGGCACGTCGCCGCATCCCACACGACCGTGTACGGCGTGCCGGTCTCGAGGGCCGCCGGGTCCTCGCCGCCGCCCATGCGGGGCGCGCTCGTCGGGTCCTCGATCGCGGCGACGGGGCCGTGGATGGTCCCGACGACGGTCGAGCCCTGCGGCACCGGGCCCGTCGGCGCGACCGCGTAGATGCGCGCGACGTCGTCCGCGGCGGTCGCGGGCCGGCCGGTCTCGACGCTCGGCACGAGCCCCAGCTCCTCGATCGCGTCGCGGAACTCGGCCTCGGTCATCCCCTCGAAGTCCTCGAGCGCGATGTCGACGAGCTGCGCCGACTGGCTCGCCGACGCGGGCGTCGAGGCCGCGGGATCGGGCCGCTGCTGGTTCAGCAGCATGAGCGCGATCGCGACCCCGGCCGCGACGAGCAGGATCGCGAGGATCACGACCGGCCAGATCCACGGGTTCCGCCGGTCGCGCTCGCGCACGGGCGTGGTCGAGCGGGTCACGGGCAGCGCTGCGGTCGCCGGGCTCGACTGCGTCGTGATGACCCGCGTGGCCGCCTGGGTCGGCGAGTCGATCGTCGCGAACGAGTCGGTCGAGGCGATGCCCGGCACGATCGCCGCCGCGCCCGCGATGTCGCCGCGGCGCAGCATCGTCGCTGCGCGCGAGAGGTGGGCCGCCGAGGTGGGGCGGTCGGCGGGCGTCTTCGCGATGCACGAGAGCACGAGGTTGCGCACCGGCTCCGGCACCGTGCCCGGCAGGTCCGGCGGCGCGTCGTTGATGTGCGCCATCGCGATCGCGACCTGCGACTCGCCCGTGAACGGCCGGCGGCCGGCGAGCGCCTCGTAGGCGACGATGCCGAGCGAGTAGATGTCGGTCGACGGGGCCGCCTGCTGCCCCGACGCCTGCTCGGGGGAGAGGTACTGCACCGTGCCCATCACCTGGCCGGTCGCGGTGAGCGGCACCTGGTCGGCGATGCGCGCGATGCCGAAGTCGGTGATCTTCACCCGGCCCTCGGGCGTGATGAGGAGGTTGCCCGGCTTGATGTCGCGGTGCACGAGGCCCGCCTGGTGCGCGGCGTGCAGCGCGGCGGAGGTCTGGGCGACGATGTCGAGCACCTTGTCGGCCGAGAGGGTGCGGTCGCGGTCGAGGATCGCGCTGAGCGGCTCGCCCGGCACGAGCTCCATGACGAGGAACGCGCTGCCCTCCTCCTCGCCGTAGTCGAAGACGTTCGCGATGCCCTCGTGGTTCACGAGCGCCGCGTGCCGGGCCTCGGCGCGGAAGCGCTCGAGGAACCCGGGATCGCCCATGTACTCGTCCTTGAGGATCTTGAGCGCGACGGTGCGGCCGATGACCTGGTCGGTCGCCTGCCAGACCTCGCCCATGCCGCCGATGGCGATCCGGCTGGTCAGCTGGTATCGCCCACCGAAGGTGAGTCCGCTGGATGGTCTCATGAGTTCAGCACCGCCTCGATCACTGCTCTCCCGATAGGTGCGGCGATCACGTTTGAAGTATCACCGACGATGTTCTCACTAGGCACGACCACGACCGCGACTGCCACGCTCCGATCGCCCAGCTCCCCGTAGCCCGTGAACCACAGGTTGAACGGCTCGCCGCGCTCCCCGGTCTCCGCGGTGCCCGTCTTGCCGCCCACCGTGACGCCCGGGATCGCGGCGTTCGTCGCGAGGCCCTCGGCCACGCCGAGCTCCATCGCGCCGCGGAGCGCGACCGCCGTCTCGGCGGAGATGGGGTTGCCGAGGATCTCGGGCTGCGGGTCGTCGAGCACGTCGAGGTTGGGCGCGAGCACGCGGTCGACCATCTGCGGTCGCATCATCGTGCCGTCGTTCGCGACCGCCGCCGACACCATGGCCATCTGCAGCGGCGTCACGCGCACGTCGTACTGGCCGAACCCGGTGAGCATGAGGCTCGGCTCGTCGAGCTGCGCCGGGTAGGTGCTCGGCGTGACCTCGAGCGGGATCGAGAGCGGCTCGCCGAACCCGAAGTCCGCCGTCTGCTGCTGCATCGGCTCCTGGCCCAGCTGCTGCGCGAGCTGGGCGAAGGGGATGTTGCACGAGAGCACGATCGCGGTCTCGAGCGTGACGGTCTCGCCCGGCCCGCACGGGCCCCGCGAGGCGTTGCGCACGACGGCGCTCGACTGCGGCAGCTGCAGCTCGGCCGGGTTGTCGAACTCGGACTGCAGCGTGTACCGACCGGACTCGAGCGCCGCCGCCGCCGTCACGATCTTGAACACGGAGCCGGGGAAGTACAGGTCGCCGGCGATCGCGCGGTTGACGAGCGGATCCCCCGGGTCCTCGAGCAGCTGCGAGTAGACCTCCTGCACGGCGGCCGTGTCGTGCGACGCGAACGCGTTCGGGTCGAACGTGGGGCTCGAGTGCATCGCGAGCACCTCGCCCGTCTCGGGGTCGAGCGCGACGACCGCGCCCTCCCGGTCGCCCAGCGCATCCGCCGCCGCCTGCTGCGCGTCGCCGTCGATCGTGAGCTCGACCGAGGCGCCCGAGGGATCCTGGCCGGTGATGGTCGAGATGATCTGCTCGAGGAACTGGCTGTTCGCGGTGCCCGTGAGCTCCTCGTTCATGGCGCCCTCGATGCCGGTGTTGCCCTGCCCGAGGGTGTTGTAGCCGGTCACCGAGGCGTAGAGCGGGCCGAGCGGGTACTGCCGCTGCCACTCGTACTCGTCGTCGGACGGCACCGACTGCGCGATCGGCACGCCGTCGACGACGATCGAGCCGCGCTCGACCGAGAACGAGTCGAGCAGCGTGCGCGTGTTGCGCGCGTCGGTGTGCAGCGCGTCGGCCTGCACCGCCTGGATCATCGTCGACGACGCGAACAGGCCGAGGAACATCACCACCAGGAGCGAGCTCACCCGGCGGATCGGCCGCCGCATGCTCTGCTCGCGCTCGTTGCCCGTCATGCCATCCCCCTTCCTCGCACGGAGTCGCTCAGCCGCAGCAGCAGCGCCACGATGAGCCAGTTCGCCAGCAGCGACGAGCCGCCGGCCGCGAGGAACGGCGTCGTGAGGCCCGTGAGCGGGATGAGCCGCGTCACGCCGCCGACGACGATGAACACCTGCAGGCCGATCGTGAAGGCGAGGCCCACGCCCAGCAGCTTCGTGAAGTCGTCCGGCCCCTGGAAGCCGATGCGGATGCCGCGGGAGACGAGGATGAGGTACAGCGCGAGGATCGCGAAGATGCCCATGAGGCCGAGCTCCTCGCCGAGCGAGGGGATGATGTAGTCGCTGTTGGCGTAGGGCGTGATGTCGGGGCGCCCGAGCCCGAGGCCCGTGCCGAGCAGTCCGCCGTGCGCCATGCCGAACACGCCCTGCACGATCTGGAACGAGCCGCCCTGCGCCTCGTAGACGGCGGGGTCGAACGCGTGGATCCAGGCGTGGATGCGGCGCTGCACGTACCCGAGCGCGAAGTACGCGGCGACGCCGCCGAGCGCGACGAGCCCGACGCCGATGACCATCCACGAGCGGCGCCCGGTCGCGACGTAGATCATCACGAGGAAGAGCCCGAAGTAGAGCATCGAGGTGCCGAGGTCGCGCTGGAAGACGAGCACGAGCAGGCACATCGCCCACACGAGCAGGATGGGCCCGAGGTCGCGCACGCGCGGGAAGCGGATGCCGAGCACCTTGCGGCCGACGACCGACAGCGAGTCGCGCGCGGTCATGAGGTAGCCGGCGAAGAAGATCGCGAGCGCGATCTTCGCGAGCTCGCCGGGCTGGAGCGAGAGCAGGTCGCCGACGCCGATCCAGACGGTCGCGCCGTTGATCGTGCGGCCGATCCCGGGGATGAGCGGCAGCACGAGCAGCACGATCGCGACCGCCATCGCGAGGAACCGGTAGCGCGCGAGCACGCGGTGGTTGCGCACGAGGACGATCGCGGCGATCGCGACGACGAGCGCGATGCCCGTCCACGCGATCTGCCGCATGGACGCGGCGTCCCAGCCGGCTGCGCCCTCGGCGATGTCGATGCGGTAGATCATGGCGATGCCGAGCCCGTTGAGCACCGTCACGACCGGGAGGATGATCGCGTCGGCCTCGCGCGCGACGACGCGCAGCGCGATGTGCAGGGCGAGCGTGAGCACGCCGAGGCCCCCGGCGAGCTGCAGCGGGAGGAGGTCGACGCGCTGGAGCGCGCCGAGCTGCACGAGCACGAGCGCGCCGCCGGCGATGACCCAGGCGATCACGAGCAGGAACAGCTCGAGGTTGCGCAGCTTCGCGGGGTTGCGGATGCGCACCTTGATGGCCTCGGTCACGTCGCGCAGCTGCACGATGCCGGTCTGGAGGGCGCTGGGTGCGGTGCGGTCGGTCATGGCGATCGCTCCAGTCGCTCGACGATGGCCTGCGCGGCGGCGAGCGAGTCTGCCGAGAGGGTCTGCTCGACGTTGCGCTGGTTGAAGGGGGAGAGCTCGTCGAACGCGATCCCGGTCTCCTCGACCTCGGTCGCGAGCACGATCGGGCCGATCTGCTGCTGGATGCCCTGGTAGATCGCGACGTTGCCCGCCTCGTTCACGCCGACGAAGTAGCGGTCCTGCGTCCAGCCGTAGAACAGCGCGCTCAGCGTCGCGACGAGCGCGATCGCGAGCACCGCGCCGATGCCCCAGCTGATCCGGCGGTTGCGGCGCAGGCGGCGCTGCTCGGCGAGCAGCTCCTGCAGGAACTCCTCGCTCTCGGGCTCGAAGTGCTCGAACGCCGGCTGCATGCGCGCCTGCCGCGGGTGCAGGAGCAGCTGCGAGAGGCTCACGGAGGTGCGCTCGGGCTCGACCGCCTCGTAGCTGATGGGCGCGGCCGCGGAGCCCACGGTCGTCGGCTCGACCGACGACGGGCGCCGGTCGTCGATGTCGACCAGGACGACCGTGACGTTGTCGGGCGCGCCGCGCGAGAGCGACTCGTTCACGAGGCGCTGCACGGTCGAGGGGGTGTCGAGCCCCTGCTCGAGGATCGAGCGGATGCGCTCCTCGTCGACGTAGGACGACAGGCCGTCGGAGCACACGAGCCAGCGGTCGCCGGGCAGCGTGTCCTCGACCATCGTGTCGATCTCGGGGTTCGTCTCGACGTTGCCGAGCACGCGCATGACGACGTTGCGCCGCGGGTGGTGCTCGGCCTCCTCGCGCGTGATGCGGCCCGCGTCGACGAGCCTCTGCACGAACGTGTGGTCGGTCGAGAGCTGCTCGAGCGCGCCCACCCGGTAGCGGTAGATGCGGCTGTCGCCGATGTGCGCGATCCCCACCCGGTCGCCGACGCGGATGATGCCCGACGCGGTCGTCCCCATGCCGGAGAGCTCGGGGTGCTCGACCATCGCCTGCTGCAGCGCCTCGTTGCCGGCGCGCAGCGCGTCGGCGAGCGCCTGCGCGGCAGCCTCGGCCGACTCGTGCTCCACATCCGCCTCGCGCGCCTTGCGCGTGACGATCGCGCTCGCGACGTCGCCGCCCGCGTGGCCGCCCATGCCGTCGGCGACGAAGCTCAGGAACCTGCCGGTGTAGCCGGAGTCCTGGTTCTCGGTGCGGATGCGACCGACATGGCTGATCGCCGCGGCGAGCTGTGCGGTCAAGCTCAGCGCCTCAGCTCGAACGTGGTCGTGCCGATGCGCACCGAGCTGCCCACCCGCACGGGCGTGCTCTCGGTGATGCGCTTGCCGTCGACGTACGTGCCGTTGGTCGAGCCGAGGTCCTGCACGACCCACTGGTCGCGCCACCGCACGATCTTCGCGTGCGAGCTGGAGGTGTAGTCGTCCTTGATCTGGAGCCCCGCGCCGCTCGAGCGGCCGATCGTGAGGCCCGTCTCGGGCAGGTCGAGCTCGGTGCCGGCGCGCGGCCCGCTCGTGACGACGATGCGGCGCGCGAGCGCGGATGCGGGGCTCGGCGTCGGGCGCTCGGTGACGGTCGTCGGCGCGTCGGCGCGGGTCGCCGCCGCCGGCGCGGGCGCCGTCGTGCTCGCCGACGCCTCCTCGCGCGAGCGCTGGCTCTGCACCGCGACGCGCTGGAGGGGCGTGAGCCGCGGACCGAAGAGGTCGCTGCGCAGCGAGTAGAGCACGATGAAGATGAACAGCCACAGGAGGGCGAGGAAGCCGATCCTGATGATGATGAGGGTGAGCTCGCTCACGCGCGGCGCTCCTTCGGCTGGGCGAGCACGCGATAGACGATGCGCGTCGCGCCGATGTCGATGATCGAGTCGGGCTCGAGCAGGGCGGTCTTGAGCGCGCGCCCGTTGAGCGTCGTGCCGTTCGTGGAGCCGAGGTCGCTCACCTGCGCGCGCGTGCCGTCCCAGATGATCTCGGCGTGCTTGCGGGAGGCGCCCGCGTCGTCGACCGTGATGTCGGCGTCCGAGCCGCGGCCGATGACCGTGCGGCCCTTGCGCAGCGGGTGCCGCTTGCCCTTGATGTCGACGACGGCCGTCCACACCACCTCGCCGGCCTCGGTGTCGGAGCCGACCTCGAGCATCCCGGTCGACATCGCCTCGTCGGGCTCGAGCCCGAGGTCGATGGGCCCCGCGAACGAGTAGCCCGACTGCCTCGCGTGCGCCTGCACCGTCGAGGTGAGCTCGTCGAGCAGCGCGTCGCCGAGGCGGCGCAGCCGCTGGAAGTCGGCGGGCGCGAGCCGCACGGTCAGCCGGTTCGGCACGAGGATGCGGTCGCGCGAGACGACCGAGGCGCTCGTGTCGAGCTCGCGCTTGAGCGCGCTCGCGATCTCGACGGGCTCGACGCCCGCCCGGAACGTCTTCGCGAAGGCGCCGTTGACGGCCTTCTCGAGACCGCGCTCGATCGCATCGAGGAATCCCACTGCCTGGTCCACCGCCCTTCGTCGCCGCCGACAGCGTACCCGCCGCGCCCCGGAACCTGATATTCTCGTGTGGTTGCCCGGGCTGCCCTGGGCGTCGCGCGAGTGGCGGAATTGGCAGACGCGCTGGCTTCAGGTGCCAGTGTCCGTACGGACGTGGGGGTTCAAGTCCCCCCTCGCGCACGGAAAGGCCCCGGGCTCCACCCCGGGGCCTCTTCCATTCGCCGTCAGCGCGCGATCGCGGCGATCAGGTCGTCGACCGCCGGAGCGTACTCGCGGCTCTCGAGGTCGGCGCCGTGCAGGAGACCCGGCGCGAGGACGAGCCGCGCGCGCGGGATGAGGGCGGCCATCTCGCGCTGGACCTCGGGAGGGAACAGCGGGTCGAGCGCTCCCGCGAACACGAGCGTCGGGCAGCGGATCCCGCCGAGCTCCTGCGTGTGATCGATCCCGAGCAGCTCGGACAGGATCCGCTCGATGCGGTCCGGGTCGCGCGGCCGCGAGAGCGAGCCGAGCGGCGGAGCGACCATCCAGCGCGCCCACGCGAAGCGGCCCGGCCAACGGTAGGTGACCTGCGCGGTGTCCCAGGCGAACTCCGCCCAGCGCCGCCCGCGCACCATCTCGAGCCAGCGCTCGATGCGCTCGGCAGCGGCGCCGTCGACGCGGTGGCCGGTCGAAGCCAGCACGAGCGCGCGCACCAGGTCCGGCCGCCGCGCGGCGACGAGCTGCCCCACCGGCCCGCCGGCCGAGTTGCACTCGAGCACGACGGGACCGATGCCCAGGCGCTCGATGGCCGCGATCACGTCGCGCGCGTGCCCGGCGACGCCGTGGCCCTCCGGGATGGGCTCGCGCCGGCTGAGCACATGCATGCGGTGGCGGTGCGAGCGCGCCCGGAAGGTCCACGCGATGCCGGGAGCAGCGTCGTACACCGTCGAGAGCCCGTCCCCGGCGCCCGGCAGGTACACGACCGGCGTGCCGTCGCCGAGGACGACCATCGGCATGCTCGCGCCATCGGGCAGCGGCACCCGGGTCCTTCGCCATCGGTGCACGGAGGCCTCCTCGCGGTGTCCCCGCGAGTCCACCGTATCGGCCTACGGCTGCAGCACGACCTTGATGCAGCCGTCCTCCTTCTTCTGGAACGTCTCGTAGTACTCGGGCGCCTCCTCGAGCGGCACGAGGTGCGTCGTGAGGTCGCCGGTGCCGAGCGGGTCGGTCGGGTCCTCGACGAGCGGCATGAGCTCGTCGCGCCACGACTGCACGTTGCACTGGCCCATCCGCAGCGTGATCTGCTTGTCGAACAGGGTCATCATCGGCGTGGGATCGGCAGAGCCGACGTACACGCCCGAGAGCGACACGGTGCCGCCGCGCCGCACCGCGTCGAACGCGGTGTGGAGCGCCGAGAGCCGGTCGAGGCCCGCGTGCCGCATCATCGGCCTCGCCAGCAGGTCCGGCAGCGCGCCGACGAGCTGCTGCGCGGTCGCCGCGCCGGGCGCACCGTGCGCCTCCATGCCGACCGCGTCGACGATCGCGTCCGGGCCGCGGCCGTCCGTGAGGTCCCGGAGCGCATCCGTCGCATCCGCCATGTCGAGCGTCTCGACGCCGTACCGCTCGGCCATCGCCCGGCGCTCCGGCACCGGCTCGACCGCGATCACGCGGTGCCCGAGGTGGCGGCCGATGCGGGCGACGAACTGCCCGACGGGGCCGAGCCCCATGACGCCGAGCGTGTCGCCCGGCTCGAGCCCTGCATACGCCACGCCCTGCCACGCCGTCGGGAGGATGTCGCTCAGGAACAGGTAGCGGTCGTCGGCGAGCTCCGTGCCCACCTTCGTCGCGTTGAAGTCGGCGTAGGGCACGCGCAGCCGCTCGGCCTGCCCGCCCGGCACGGAGCCGTAGAGCGACGTGTAGCCGTAGAGGGACGCGCCGGTGCCGGAGTGGCGGTTCTGCGTCGTCTCGCACTGGGTCGTGAGCCCCTTCGCGCACATGAAGCAGTCGCCGCACGCGATCACGAAGGGGATGACGACCCGGTCGCCGACCTGCAGCCGCGACACCGCCGAGCCGACCTCCTCGACGATGCCCATCGGCTCGTGGCCGAGGACGTCGCCCTTCTTGAGGAACGGCGCGAAGAGCTCGTAGAGGTGGAGGTCGGAGCCGCAGATCGCGGTCGAGGTGATGCGGATGACCGCGTCGGTCGGCTGCTCGACGACCGGGTCGGGTACCTCCTCGACCGAGACCTTGCGCTTGCCCTGCCAGGTGAGTGCTCGCATGCGCTCGACGCTACGCGGACGCGGTGCGCGCCGATATGGGCCGACTCCCAGGCTCGCGGGTCACCGGCCCGGCTCGCGGCGCTCCGGCAGCCGGCCGTCGACGAGCTCGTGGCCGGGGTCGTTGACCTTGCCGATGAGGTCCTCGCCGATCGCGAGGCGATCGACGTCGTCGTCGCCCGGCACGATGTCGCCGCGGAGGCTTCGCCCGGCCGTCTCGTTGAACGTGAGGATCGCGACGAGGCCGATGATGCCCGCGATCGTCATGTAGAAGCCGGGCACGAGCGTCGAGCCGGTCTCGCCGATGAGCCACTCGTTGATGAGGCCCGCGGGGCCGCCGAGGAGCGACGTGGCCACGTTGTAGCCGAGCGCGAAGCCCGCGTAGCGCACGGTCGTCGGGAAGAGCGCCGGCAGCGTCGCCGAGATGTTGCACAGCAGCATCACGAGGAAGAGGCCGAAGATCGCCAGGCCCAGCACCTGCAGCACGACGTCGCCCGTCTGCAGCAGCAGGATGGCCGGGATCGAGAAGAGCGTGAAGCCGGCAGCCGCGGTCAGCAGCACCGGACGCCGGCCCACGCGGTCGGTGAGCGCGCCCATCGGGATGATCACGACCATCATCACGAGCTGCACCGCGACGAGCATGAGCCCGGCCTGGGTCGCGCCCATGTCGAGGGACGTCGTGAGGAACGTCGGCATGTAGGTGAGCACGAGGTAGAACGCCGTGTTGATGAGCACGGTCAGGCCCATGATCTTCAGCAGCTGCTTCGGCTGCTTCGTGACGACGTCGCGCAGCGTCTCCCACGCGCTCGAGCGCGTGTCGAGCTCCTTGGCCTCCGTGAAGGTATCGGAGTCGTGGAGCCGGGCGCGCATGAGGAGCGCGACGATGCCGAGCGGCAGCGTGAGGAGGAACGGCAGGCGCCACCAGCCATCCGCCATGCCCTCCGGGCCGACGAGCAGCTCGAGGCCCGTGACGAGGATCGCGGCCATCGAGAAGCCGAGGAGCGTGCCGAACTCGAGGAACGAGCCCCAGAAGCCGCGCCGGTCGTCGGGCGCGTGCTCGGCCATGTAGACCGCGGCGCCGGCGTACTCACCGCCCGCCGAGAAGCCCTGGATGATGCGCAGCAGGAACAGCAGCACGGGCGCGAGCCAGCCGACCATGTCGAACGTCGGCAGCACGCCGATCGCCGCGGTCGCGATCGAGATCATCAGGATCGTGAAGACGAGCACCTTCTGGCGGCCGATGCGGTCGCCGAGCGGCCCGAGCACGGCCCCGCCGATGGGGCGGATGAGGAACGAGACGGCGAAGCCGAACAGCGTCCACAGGATCGCGTCCTCCGAGCCGCCGAAGATCTGCTGCGACAGGTGCACGGCGAGGTAGCCGTAGATGCCGTAGTCGAACCACTCGATCGCGTTGCCCGCCATCGCGCCCATGACCGACTTCCTGACGGTCTTGCGCTGGATGGGGGAGAGGTCGAGCTCGCGCGTGATGGGCGCGGGCTCGCGCGGGGGCTGCGCGGATGCGGTCTGCTCGGTCATGGCCGTGTCCTTCCGTTCGGTGCCGGGCTCGGGACCCGGTCGGCGGTGGGTCGTGCTGGGTGGTCGTGCAGGGTGCGGTCGGTGGTCGGGCGGGGGCTTCAGGGCTGCAGCTCGAGCAGCAGCCGCGCGTACGCGCGGGCGGCGGTGCCGAGGTCGGCGATGCGCACCCGCTCGTCGGGCTGGTGGGCCTGGCCGGTGATGTCGCCCGGGCCGAGGATGATCGTGGGGCACCCGTGGTGGCGGGCGATGAAGCCGCCCTCGCACGCGGCGGTCCACGCCTCGACGGCCGGCTCCCGGCCCTCGGCTGCGAGCGCCGAGACGGCGGCGGTGACGAGCGGATGCGCGGGGTCGGTCTCGAAGCCCGGCATCTCCATGAGGAGGGCGGCGCTCGCGCGGCAGCCGTCGTCGGAGATCGCGCGGGCGATCCCCGCCTCGAGCTCGCGGCGCGCCTGCTCGCCCGTCTCGCCCGGCATGAGCCGGCGGTCGACGAGGAGCGTGCAGCGGTCGGGCACGATCGACGTCCCGTGCCCGCCCTCGATGCGGCCGACGCTCCACGTCCCCGAGCCGAGCAGCCCCGACGCGCCACGGCGCATCCGTGCGTGGTCGTCGGCGATCCACGTCGCGATGCGCGCCGCGCTCGTGATCGCGCTCGCGCCGTCCTCCGGGCGCCCGGCGTGGGCCGCCCGGCCGCGCACCTCGACCTCGAGGTTCGCGGCGCCGCGGCACGCGATCACGACGGCGAGGTCGGTCGGCTCGGCGACGACGCACGCGCGGTACGCGGCGGGCGGCTCGTCGAGGTGGGCGAGGATGCCCGTCGCGAGGTCCTCCTCGTCGACGGTCACGAGCAGCTCGAGCGGCAGCTCGGGCCGCACGCGGTGCACCGCGGCCATGGCCTGCAGCGCGGCCGCGAGCCCGCCCTTCATGTCGGCGGCGCCGCGGCCGGTGAGCCAGCCGTCGTCGACGCGCGGGTTGAAGGGGTCGGCGCTCCAGCCGGAGCCCGCGGGCACGACGTCGGAGTGGCCGAGCACGAGCACGCCCGGGCGCTCGTCGCTCGGATCGGGGCCGAAGCGGATCGCGACGTTCGGCCGATCGGGGGCGACGAGCGTGCGGCGGCTGCGGCCGCCGAGCCGGGAGGCGATCGCCTCGAGCACGCGCACGGCGACGAGCTCGGTGCCGCCGGGGTTCTCGCTCGCGGCGAGGATGAGCGCGGAGGCGTCGGCGACGACCGTCGCCTCGTCCACGAGCGCGAGGGCGCGGTCGACCTCCGTCCCGACCGCCGTCACGGCGCCTCCCGCACGATGAGCTCGCGCGGCGCGTCGGTGAGCAGCTCGGCGCCGTCGGCCGTCACCGCGACCGATTCGCTCAGCTCGCAGCCGTACCCGTCCATCCACATGCCGGCGATGATGTGCAGGCACATGCCCGGCTCGATGACGGTGAGGTCGTCCTCGCGGATCGAGACGGTGCGCTCGCCCCAGTCGGGCGGGTAGCCGATGCCGATCGAGTAGCCGAGGCGCGACGGCTTCTCGATCGCGTGGCGGGCGAGGTGCTCCCGCCAGATGCCGTGCACGTCGGCGACGACGCGGCCCGGCCGCAGGCCGTCGAGCACCGATTGCAGGCCCTCCGCCGCGATGTCGGCGAGGCCCGCGAGCCGGGGGTCGGGCGCGCCGAGGGAGACGGTGCGGGCGAGCGGGGCGTGGTAGCGGCGGTGGGTGCCGGCGAGCTCGATCGAGACGGCCTCGCCGCGGATCGGCCGGCGCGCGCTGAACGTGAGGTGCGGGGTGTCGGCCGACTCGCCCGTCGGCAGCATCGGCACGATCGCCGGGTAGTCGCCCTCGGCGCCCTCGACGCCCGTCGCCTGCGCGAACTGGATCGCCGCGGCGACGTCGTTGAGCCGGCCGCCGCCGGCGAGCGCGTCGATGCCCGCGCGCATCGCGGCGGACGCGATGCGCCCCGCGCCGCGCATGAGCTCGAGCTCGTACGGGCTCTTCACGAGCCGCACCCAGTTCACGAGGTCGTGCGCGTCGACGAGCTGCCACTCGGGCAGCCCCCGCTCGAGCGCGTGGAAGGAGCGCACGGTGAGGAAGTGCGCCTCGGGCTCGTAGCCGATGCGGCCGCGCTGCGCGAAGCCGTGCTCGCGCAGCTGCTCGGCCGCCCAGTCGAACGGGTGCGCGTCGCGCTGGTGCACGAGCGACTCCGGGTAGCCGAGGATGCGCTCGCGCGGCGTTCGTGCGGTGCGGTGCGCGCCGCCGGCGTCCATCGCGCGCATGATGAGCAGCGGCTCGCCCGTGAGCGGCACGAACAGCAGCTGCGGCATGTAGAACGACCACGCGTCGTAGCCGGTCAGGTAGTGCAGGTTGGCGGGGTCGACCACCACGAGGCCGTCGAGCCCCGAGCGCTGCATGCGCGCTCGCGTGCGGGCGAGCCGCTCGGCGAGCTCCTGGTCGCTTGGGCCCACGCTGCCTCCTCGGGTCGGTCCCGCCACCCTACGGGGGCGGGCATGGGCCGCTGCCCTGCCGCTCGCGTGTCCCGGGCGGAGGGCGTCGCGCGCTCACCCGATCAGCGGCACGAACGCGTAGCGCCCGCCGTCCTGGCGCACGCGCGGCACCCCGCGGTGCACGTCGACGACGAGCATGAGCCCGGCGACCGGCGCGACCATGCGGCCTCGCTCCGCGAGCTGCGCGACGAGCGCGTCGGGCATGCGCCCGAAGTCGGCCGAGACGAGGATGCGGTCCCACGGCCCATCGTCGGGGAGCCCGAGCACGCCCGGGGTCGCCCGCCGCACGCGTGCGGGGCTCCCGTGCTCGGCGAGGTTCGCGTTCGCGAACGCGACGAGCTCCGGCACGAGCTCGACCCCCGTCGTCTCGGCGCCCAGCTCCGCGAGGATCGCGGTCGTCCAGCCCGATCCGGCCCCGACGTCGAGCACGCGGTGGCCCGGTCGCGCGTCGAGCAGCTCGAGCATGCGGGCGACGGTCGAGGGCTGCGAGTTCGTCGCGTCCCAGCCGATGCCGACGGGCCGGTCGACGCCCGCGAGGTGCCGCACGACGCGGGGGAGGAACGCGGCCCGATCGGTCGCCTGCATGGCCTCGCGCACCCGCTCGCGCACCGCATCCGGAACCTCGAGGTCGCGCATGGCGGGCACGCTACTCGCGTGCGGCCGCATGAGGAAGCGGTGCGGACTGGCACAGGGGCGCTTGCTCTCTCGCAAGTGATGGTGAAGGCGCCTGGTCGGTCCGCACCGCTCATCTGACGGCGACTGTACGCCGCGCGACGGCCCGGCGCAACGGTGACCGGCTCGGCGCGTCAGCCGTCTGCCGCGGTCAGGCGACGGTGCGCGGGATGGGCTTCCGGATGCCCGGGTGCCACTTCGGGATCGAGGCGAGCAGCACCCAGCCCGAGACCGCGATGCACGCGATGATGAGCGGGTAGGTGAGGGCCGCGCGCATGATCGCGAGCCACGTCGTCTCGTCGAGCCACCACAGGACCGAGAAGACGACGACGCGGATCACGTACTGGAGCACCCAGACCCACGACGCGCGCTGGTAGGCGCGCAGCAGCACGGGATCGTGCCGCCAGCGCGTCCGCGTGCCGATGACGGCCCCGACGATGACGCCGAGGAGCGGCCAGCCGACGACGATCGAGACGATCCAGGCGAGCGCGCTCGCCGCGTTCGAGAGCAGCTGGACGAGGAAGAAGTTGCGGGCCTCGCCGGTGGAGTGCGCGATCATGGCCGCGAGCACCGTCATGAGCATCCCGACGAGCACGGCGCGCGGACGGCGGCGCTGCACGAGCGCGAGCGCGAGCACGCCCGCGCTCGCGACGAGCGACCAGACGACCGACGCCGGCAGGTCTCCTCGCGTCACGAGCCATGCGGCGAGGAACGCGATCGGCGGGATGCTCCCCTCGATCGCCGCCCGGCCGCCGCCCAGGACGCGGGCGAGCGACTCCTCGCGGGTCGGGTCGCCGTCGTCGTCGAAGCGCGGGTCGCCCGGCGCCGACGGGGGCACGAGCTCGCCGGGACGGGGCATGCCTCCAGGGTATTGGCCGCGGGCGGTCCGCTCCAGCGCGCGACGAGCGCCCTGCGCGAGCTCGCGTCAGCGCGTCGCCCAGCCCTCGGGGCCGCGCGAGCCCGCCGCGTACTCCTCCATGGGCACCGCATCCGCCCGCCACGCGGCGAGCACGGGCTCGACGATGCGCCAGCACTCCTCGGCGGCGTCGCCGCGCACCGCGAGCCGCGGGTCGGCGTCGAGGATCGCGCTCAGCACCTCGCCGTAGGGCAGGAGGGCCCCGCCGCCGAGCTCGCCGCGCAGCACGGTCTGCTCGAGCGCGAACGGATCGCCCTTGCCGTTCGTCGTCAGGTGCAGCTCGAAGCCGTCGGGCTTGAAGTCGATGACGAGCCGGTCGGCGGTGTCGCGGCCGCTCAGCCCGCGGGGCACGTGCGCCGGCGCGCGCCAGTGCACGATGGCACGCTTGCGCACCGCCCCGAGCGACTTGCCCGAGCGCAGCAGGAACGGCACGCCCGCCCAGCGAGGGTTGGCGATCTCGACCTGCACCTCGGCGAGCGTCTCGGTGCCGAGGCTCGCGTCGACGCCCTCCTCGGCGGTGTAGTCGGGCACCTCCCGCCCTTCGACGCTGCCGGCCGTGTAGCGGGCGCGACGCGAGTGGGCGGCCGGGTCGACGACGCTCGCGGCGCGGAGCACCTGGCCGATCGCGTCGCGCAGGTCGCGCTCGTCGACGCTCGCGATCGGCTCCATCGCGAGCATCGCCATGATCTGCAGCAGGTGCGACTGGATCATGTCGCGGAGCGCGCCGTTGCGGTCGTAGTAGCCGGCCCGGCCCTCGAGCGTGACGGTCTCGTCGTACAGGATCTCGACGCGCTCGATCCCGTCGCGATCCCACACGGGCTCGAGCAGGCGGTTCGCGAAGCGGAGCCCGATGAGGTTCAGCACCGTGTGCAGGCCGAGGAAGTGGTCGATGCGGAACACGCGCTCCTCGGGCACGATCCGGGTGACGAGCGCATTGAGCCGGCGCGCCGACTCGAGGCTGTCGCCGAAGGGCTTCTCGATCGCGAGGATCGTCCCCCCTGGTGCCCCCACGGCCTCGAGGGTCTCGCACACGCGCTCGGTCACGTGCGGCGGGAGCGCGAAGTAGATGACGAGCCGCTCGCACTCGATCCCGCCGAGCAGCGCGCGCAGCGCCTCGGGATCGGTCGCGTCGGCCGAGACGTAGCGCGTCGAGGCGAGCACGTGCTTCGCGCCTGCCCCGACCACGCCGTCGAGCTGCAGCGCGGTGCGCACGCGGTCGTGCCAGTCGCGCTCCTCGAGCGCGCGCAGGTCGGCGCCGACGACCTGCACGCGGCGGGACGGGTCCGCGCGCAGGAGGGTCGCGATGCCCGGCAGCAGCAGGCGGCTCGTGAGGTCGCCGGAGGCTCCGAGGATGAGCAGGGTGGTCGACGGCTGGCGTGCCATGCGCCGATCCTCGCACTGCCCGCCTCGGCGCGGCTGGGCGCGGCGCGTCAGCTCACCAGATGACGCCGCCGCCGATCGAGATGCCGCCGTAGGTGAGCAGCACGAAGACGCCCGCGAGCACCGCGGGAGCGATGCCGCGGCCGCCCGCGTGCCGCGACTTGAAGAGCGCGATGACGGCGAGGATCGCGGCGACCGCGGCGAGCCCGCCGCCGAGGATGAGGCCGACGAACAGCGGGATCGGCATGAGGACGAGGCCGAGGAGGCCGATCCAGAACGCCCACCACGCCCAGGGGTTGCTGCGCTTCATCTGCATGCGGCCCATCCTCCCAGGGATGCGTCGGAGCACGCTGACCGCCGCGGATGGCGTGCGGCGGCCGTGCCTGGGGCGGCGCTGAAGGTGGCGTCAAGATTTGCAAACAGTGTTGCGAAATCGCTGCGGAAGGGCTTCACTGGTGTCAGGCAGCCGCGGATCGACCGATCGACCGGCGACCGCCGACCACCGCGTCCCCGCTTGTCGTGACCAGGCGGGGACGCGGCCTGTCCGGGATCGGACGCGCGGCCGCGGTGGCCCCGTGCCAGGCTGGAGCCATGACGCGCGACCTGCACATCACCGGCGACGCCGACGCCGACCGCCTGCTCTCCGACGACGACTTCGCGCTCCTCGTGGGCATGCTGCTCGACCAGCAGGTGCCGATGGAGACCGCCTTCGCGGGGCCCGCGAAGCTGCGCGACCGCCTCGGCGGCCTCGACGCATCCGCCATCGCGCGCATGGATCCCGAGGCGTTCCAGCAGGCGTTCGCCGAGAAGCCCGCGGTGCACCGGTTCCCGGGCTCGATGGCGAAGCGCGTGCAGCAGCTCGCCGCCGTCGTCGCCGACGAGTGGGGCGGCGACGCGGGCGCGATCTGGAGGCAGGGCGACCCCGACGGGCGCGAGGTGCTGCGGCGCTTGCGCGACCTGCCCGGCTTCGGCGAGCAGAAGGCGCGCATCTTCCTCGCGCTGCTCGGGAAGCGCGTGGGCTTCGACGGCGCGGGGTGGGTGGATGCGTCGGCGCCCTACGGCGAGGAGGGCGCGAAGCGCTCGGTCGCCGACATCACCGATGCCGCGTCGCTCGCCGAGGTGCGCGCGACGAAGCAGGCCGCGAAGCGCGCGGCGAAGGGCGCCGCCTCCGGGTCCTGAGCGCGGCGGCGCCGCTCGTCCTTCGCCGGGCTCGCCGGCCTGTGGAGAGCTCCTGCAACCTGAACCGCTCGTCAGGTAGCGTGCCGCGCACCTCGTCTGCGGATCCCGGTCGATGGCGCTCGGGACGCGACGAGGAGTCAGGAGACCGCTCATGAGCAGACCCGCACGCATCCCCCGCACCCTCGCCCCGCTCGCCGCCCTGGCCGCCGCCGTCGTCGCGACGGCGAGCGGCCTGCTCGGGGTCGCCCCCACCGCGCAGGCGCTCAGCTGCCCCGCGGGCTTCGAGCACCTGCCTGGCTGCAGCAGCGAGAGCGCGACGTCGACGGCCACGACCGCGGGCAGCTGGAGCACCGAGACGATCGCCGGCATGAGCGTCCACCTCTACGTCCCGAGCAGCGCCCCGGCGCTCGCCGCCGGCCGCGCGCTCATGGTGAGCCTGCACGGCTGCGTGCAGACCGCGACCGACCTCCGCGGCGGCGCGAACTGGGTGCAGACCGCCGAGGAGCACGGCATGGTGGTCGCGCTCCCCGCCGCGCCGAACGGGGGCGTGCTGGTCGGCTGCTGGGACTACTACGACAGCAACCACTCGCGCACGCAGCCGAGCCGGCACGACGACAACCTGCTCGGCCTCGTGAGCACGCTCACCGGCCGCGCCGCCCTCGGCATCGACCCCGACCAGGTGTACCTCTCGGGGCTGTCGTCAGGCGGCGGCGAGACGATGGTCATGGGCTGCCTCGCCCCCGACGTCTTCGCGGGCATCGGCATCAACGCCGGTCCGACCGTCGGCACGACCTCCGGCCAGATCGGCTACGTCGCGGTGAGCGAGTCGCAGGGGGCGTCGACGTGCCGGAGCTTCGCGGGCAGCGCCGCCGGCGCCTTCGCCACGCAGCTCACCTCGATCGTCTACGGCAGCGACGACACGACGGTCACGCCCGGCTACAACACGCTGAACGGCGAGATCATGGCGGGCATCTACGGCGCCGAGACCACCTCGACGTTCTCGCTCGCCGACCTCGCGGGCAGCAACCGCGCCGGCAGCGGCACGCTCTACTCCGATGCGCAGGGGCCCCGCGTCTCGGTGATCCAGAACAGCGGCCTCGGGCACAACTGGCCGGCGGGCGGCGGCCCGGGCGGCCGGTACATCTCGACCAACAGCATCGACTACCCCGCGTACGTGACGGAGTTCTTCTTCGCCAACAATCGCCGCGTCGACCCGACGCAGCCGACGCCGACCCCCGAGCCGACGCCCACGCCGACGCCCGAGCCGACGCCGACGCCGACGCCCGAGCCGACGCCGACGCCGACGCCCGAGCCGACGCCGACGCCGACGCCGACGCCCGAGCCGACCAGCTGCGTGACGGCCACGAACCAGGAGCACGAGCTCGCCGACCGCGCCGTGAGCTACGGCTCGAACCCGTACAACCCGTACTACGCGGTCGGCACGCAGGACTACCTGGGCCAGGGCGATGCCACGGTGGTGAGCCTCCGCCAGCTGTCGCCGACGTCGTGGGACCACGTGCCGTCGTGCTGACGACGCGGTTCGCCAGCTGAGCTGCGGCGGCGACCGGGCGCGCGGGCTACTCGCCCGCGGCGCCGGGCCGCCGCCGCTTCGCGCGGCCGCGCGGCAGCAGCTCGACCGAGGGCAGCCG
>NZ_JANQCH010000299.1 GCF_024723325.1 Agrococcus sp. HG114 | reverse complement strand
ATAGGAATGACGTTGTGGATCAGACCGTGTTCTTCGATGTTCTGTTCAGCAACCGCCAGCGCGTCGGGAGAGATGTCCACCGCGTCGACTTCCGCTTCCGGGAAGGCATAAGCACAGGCAATGGCGATGCAGCCGCTACCGGTACACATATCTAAAATGTGCTGCGGTTGCTTGCTGATGAGTCCGGCAAATTTATTGTTGATCAGTTCACCAATCGGCGAGCGCGGCACCAGCACGCGTTCATCGACGTAAAATTCATGGCCGCAGAACCAGGCTCTGTTGGTCAGGTAAGCCACCGGAATGCGTTCGTTGACGCGGCGGATCACGCGCTCAACAATACGGTGTTTTTCGCTGGAGGTCAGACGCGCGGTGCGCATGTCTTCCGGAA
>NZ_JANQCH010000298.1 GCF_024723325.1 Agrococcus sp. HG114 | reverse complement strand
AAGAGAAGGGAGGGGGGGGGGAAAGAGGAGAAGAAAGGAGAGAGGAGAGGAGCGAAAGAGGAAAGGAAAGGAGAAGAAGGAGGGCAATCCCGAGGGAGGACAGAAGAGAGAAGAAAACAGGAGAGAAAGAGAAGGGGAGGGAAGGGAAGAGGGGGAGAGAAGAGAGAGGAGAAGGGAAGAGGAGAGAGAAGGGAAAGAGGGAGGGGGAGGGAGGGAAAGAGGAGGAGAGAGGGGGCAGGGAAGAGGGGAGGAGAGAGAAAGGAAGAGGGAAGGGAGAGAGGGAGAGGGGGAGGGGTGGAGGGGGGGAGAAGGGGGAGAAGGGAGAGGGGGAGGGGGGCGCGAACGTCATCGACGACGTGACGACCACGTCGCCCGGGCCGACCCCTAGAC
>NZ_JANQCH010000297.1 GCF_024723325.1 Agrococcus sp. HG114 | reverse complement strand
TATTAGGAGAGCTTATGTCCAGCCGGATTAAAGATCCCGTTAAAAGAGCATCGAGAGCCATTTCTTCGATGGACGCACTGACAAATGCTACTTATATTGCCGGTACGCTAATCCCGCTTATTGCTTTGGGGATTCCGCTCTCTCCTGTGGCGATTGGCCCGGGAAATGCATTGTTTAACGCGCCGCCTGTATTTGATTTAGATCATAATATGCATCATATTCTAAGCAGGTCGGATTTTATCTGGGCCATTCTGGTTGGCGCTATTGTTGCTTTAGGCTTAACGTATTTTATTGTGGTGAAATTCTCCCAGGAGATTTGTGCTTTTGTGTTTAAATGGGTGCCCCATGAGGCAATTTTAGGCTTGTTTTTTGGGCTTGTGTTATTATTGTCC
>NZ_JANQCH010000296.1 GCF_024723325.1 Agrococcus sp. HG114 | reverse complement strand
GTGCCGCCGAGCGCGTCCGCGGCGCGCTCGAGCTGCAGCGCGAGCACGGTCCCCTCGCGCGGGAAGCCCGCGCGCAGCAGCCCCTCGATCGCGATCGCGGTGTCGACCGGCGCGACCGCGCCCCGCCGCGGCTCCGTGGGGCGGAAGCCGGCGTCGTCGCTCGCCGCGCTGCGGAGACCGAAGCCCGAGGCCAACCGGCCGTCGAGCAGCAGCCCGGCGACGAGCCGCTCCTCGTCCGGCGAGAGGAGGCCCGTGCCGACGAGGTGGCCGAGGTCGCCCGAGAGGCGGGGGACCGGTGCCCCGCTCCCGTCGACGCCCACGGCGGGGTACCGGTCCGCGCCGCGGCCCACCCACGAGGCGGCGCGGAACCGGTCGCTCACGCGTCCGGCCCAGCGG
>NZ_JANQCH010000295.1 GCF_024723325.1 Agrococcus sp. HG114 | reverse complement strand
TTGTGATGTTGGCTCGGCGGATGATGTCGCCGTACTTGTTGATCTCGCTGTTCACGAAGCTCGTGAACTGCGCCACCGAGCCGGCCTGCGAGACCACGCCGCTCTTGGCGAACACCTCGACCACGTTGGGCGCGGCCAGCGCCTTGGTGACCTCGGCGTTCAGGCGCTGGACGATGGCGTCCGGCGTGCCCGCGGGCGCCAGCAGCCCCTGCCAGGAGTTCGAGTCCAGCGCCACGCCTTGCTCGGCCAGCGTGGGCACGTTGGGCGCGAAGCGCGAGCGCTGCCGGGTCGCCATGCCCAGCGCGAGGAGCTTGCCGCTTTCGATGTGGCCGCGGAACTCGGACCAGTTGCCGAACATCACGCTGACCTGTCCGCCCAGCAGATCGGTCAGCGCCGGGC
>NZ_JANQCH010000294.1 GCF_024723325.1 Agrococcus sp. HG114 | reverse complement strand
AGCTTGCCCTTCTGTAACAACCATTGCGACTTTATCGTCAGGAAATGAGAATTTAATTAGTGGCTCAATAGTCCCCTGACAAATGATATCTGCATCCAGATAAAGGACTTTAGCCACCTTACTAATAAAGTAATCAGCAATAACAAAACGAAAATATATTGCATGAGTCCAGTTCTTTGTGCTAGGCAATGAGCGCAGTCGATCACCATTAATCAGATATATTTTAATTCTGGTTTTATACTGTAACGCCAGGGCATCAAAATACTTACGATCATTATCACCAAAATAATCAGTAAAAATGTGAAAACACAACCGACTTCCTTCATTATACTTTAATATTGAAGCAATCGAAATTCCGCAACCAAATAGAAAGTTTTTGTCAGTTCCATAAGCGATGTCC
>NZ_JANQCH010000293.1 GCF_024723325.1 Agrococcus sp. HG114 | reverse complement strand
AAATAATGTTCATCTCTTTTAATTGATCCCGGATTTGATCCGCTAGAGCAAAATTGCGATTTTTTCGTGCTTCCAATCTTTGCTCTATAAGTTGATCAATTTCCTCATCTAGAAGTTCTGTTTGTGTTATTTCTAAGCCTAATACGGAGAAAAGATCTTCAAATGCGCCTAAAAAGGAATCAATAACTTTTGTAGATGTATTTTCTCCACGTAAATATACATTAGCTTGTTTTGCCAGTTCAAACAAGACAGTAATCCCATCGGCTGAATTAAAATCATCGTCCATTTCTTTCTTGAAGGCATCAATATGTTGCTCGATTATTGCCAGCCATTTTGTATCATCATCTGCTAAATTCGCGCTGACATTTCTGCGATGTTTTAGGTTTTGACAAGCGGTCTTTAGC
>NZ_JANQCH010000292.1 GCF_024723325.1 Agrococcus sp. HG114 | reverse complement strand
GCATTGAATATGGAAAAACATGCAGTTCTGAGAATTTATGTTTCTTAATAAAATTGTATGTTTCCATAAACTCTTCTTCCGTTTCTCCTGGGAAGCCAACAATAACATCTGAAGTTACTGCTAGACCTGGCAGAGCTTTTTTCAGTCTCTCAAGTCTCTCTGCAAAGAATTCCATCGTATATTTTCTGCGCATTCTCTTCAAGACGGTGTCAGATCCTGACTGAAGCGGGATGTGCAAATGCCGCACAACAAGCTTGGAATTTTCTAGAACATCAATGACTTCGTCGGTTAACTGGCTTGCTTCGATCGAAGAAATTCGTAATCTTTTTAGCCCTTTCACTTCGGCTTCCAGATCTCTTAATAAAGCAGCTAAGTTATAATCCTTTAAATCTTCTCCATATCCGCCCGTATGA
>NZ_JANQCH010000291.1 GCF_024723325.1 Agrococcus sp. HG114 | reverse complement strand
GGTCGAGCCAGCGCTCCCCCGGTGCCACCGGGCGCGCGCGGCTGAGGGCGAGCGCCGCGAGCTGGCTGCCCGCGTCCTGCACGCGCCACGAGCCGTCGGCGACCTGGGGGATGCGCGCGGGGTCGCCCGACGGCGCGGTGCGCCCGAGGGGGCTCGCGGTGCGCTCGAGCCCGAGCTCGTCGGGATCCGCGAGCCCCGGCAGCGCGACGAGCTGCACGGCGGGCGGGTCGTTGTCCGCGGCGAGCAGCGTCGGCAGCTCGACGGCGGCACCCTCGCGGTCGAGCGAGCGTCGCAGGGCTCGCAGCACCCACGCGGGGTGCGCGGTCTCGAGCGCGAGCCGCTCGTCGGCGTCGAGCCCGGCGGCCAGCCGCGCGAGCCGCTCCTCGGCGGGCACCTCCGCGAGGCGCCGCAGCAC
>NZ_JANQCH010000290.1 GCF_024723325.1 Agrococcus sp. HG114 | reverse complement strand
ACGCTCGAGCGCGCGTGCGGGAGGCCCTCGGCGACCAGCCCGACGCCGCCGCGATGCTCGCCGCGGCGTCCGCCCGGCGGGACGCCCTCGAGCACTGGCGCGACGCCGAGGCCGAGCTCGAGCGAGCGACCGCCGAGCAGCGCGAGGCGGCCTCGGCCGGGCGGGAGGCGCTCGAGCACCTCGGCTTCGCCGACCGCGACGCGATCGCGGCCGTGCGCCTCGAGGCCGCCGAGCGCAGCGCGCTCCGCGAGCGCATCCGCGCGCACGACGACGCGGTCGCGAGCGCGAGGGCGATCCTCGCGCAGGCCGAGCTCCAGGGCCTGCCCGAGACGGCCGACGACGTCGCGCCGCTCGACGCGGAGCTCGAGCGCGCCGAGCAGGCCGCCGCCGCCGCCGCGCGCGCCGAGGCCGCGGCGCAGACC
>NZ_JANQCH010000028.1 GCF_024723325.1 Agrococcus sp. HG114 | reverse complement strand
GCGTCGGCGCGCGCGACCGCCGCCGCGAACGGCGTCGCCGAGCGCGTCGAGGTGCGGCAGGCCGACGGGCTCGAGGGCGTGCCCGACGCGAGCGCGGGCCTCATCCTGCTCAACCCGCCGTTCCACATCGGCGCCGCCGTGCACACCGGCATCGCGGAGCGGCTCATCGCCGACGCCGGCCGCGCGCTCGCGCCCGGCGGCGAGCTGTGGTGCGTGTGGAACAGCCACCTCGGCTACCGCCCGGCGCTCGACCGCGTCGGCAGCACGCGTCAGGTGAGCCGCAACCCGAAGTTCACGGTGACGGCGACGCGGCGCTGACAGGCGCGGCGGCCGGCGCCGGCGCCGCGGCCGCCCAGCAGCGCAGCATGAGCGCCGAGCGGTGGCCCGCGCAGTCCGCCGCGAGCGCCGGGAGGTCGTCGACGCCGAGCATGCGCGCGCCCTTCCGCACCGCGACGTCGCCGAGCAGCAGCACGTCGGGGTCGCCGAGGCGCAGCGAGAGGTAGCCGACCGTCCAGGGCCCGATGCCCTTGAGCGCCTGCAGCCGCGCGCGCATCTCGGCGAGGTCGGATGCGGGGGAGACGTCGATCTCGCCCGTCGCGACCGCCTCGGCGGCCCGGCGCACGGCGCCGGTCTTCGCGGCTGGGCCGCGCAGCACGTCGGCGCCCTCGGCGACCTGCGCCATCGTCGGGAAGCGGCGCTCGATCCCCTCGCCGGCGAGCGCCGCCGGCAGCTCGTCGCCGAGCGCCGCGAGCAGCGTCAGCTGCTGCGTCGCCGCCGCGACCGTGATCTGCTGCCCGACGATCGCGCGCACGAGCATCTCGTGCGCGTCCGCGCAGCCGGGCTGCGCGAGGGCGGGAACGGCAACGATCGCGGCGGCGAGCGCGGGCACGCCGTGCCGACCCGCCGCCCACGTGAGGCGCTCGTCGGCTGCGTGCCGCGCAGTCGCCCCATCGACGTCGAACAGCCGCGCGAGGTCGGGATCGGTCGTGATCGCCGCATCATCGAGGACGCGCGCCGTCGCCACGCGCGGGCCGGGGAGCGCGCGCCGGTAGCCGTCGAGGGAGACGACCTCGACGCCGGGCACCGCGCGCGGCCTGAGCCACGCGAGGATGCCCGGCGCCCCGGTCACTCAGATGTTCCGGTCGTCGCGCTCGTCGAACTCGCGGCCCTCGCGGATGCGGCGGCGCAGCTCCTCGAGGTCCTCCTCGGCCATGTCCTCCCGGGCCGCCTCGCGCACGACGTCGGCCGAGAAGTCGGCGACGGGCGCCTCCTTGCCCTCGGCGTCGACCACGGTGAGCGTGCCGGCCTCGTTGTGCTGCACCCGCAGGGGGCGGTAGAACGTCGTGCCCATCGCGTCGACGATGTGGTAGTGCCCGTCGGCGCCCAGCTCGGCCTCGGACGGGCCGATGTGGAGCGAGGTGTCGCCCGTCTTCGCGCCCACGACGCGGATGCGGATGAGCGAGGCGACCGTCGCGATGACCATCGAGGCGAGGATGACCACGAGCGAGTGCCACGTCTCGATGTGCGGCACCCATGCGATCGGCTCGCCGCCGTTGAGGAAGGGCAGCTCGTTGACCTCCATCGCGTGGAAGACGAGCTTCACGCCGATGAACCCGAGGATCGCCGCGATGCCGTAGTGCAGGTAGACGAGCCGGTCGAGCAGGCCGCCGAGCAGGAAGTACAGCTGGCGCAGGCCCATGAGCGCGAAGATGTTGCACGCGAAGACGAGGAACGGGTCGGTCGTCACCGAGAAGATCGCGGGGATCGAGTCGATCGCGAACAGCAGGTCGGTCGTGCCGAGCGCGATGATCACCATGAGGAACGGCGTGAGGTACGTGACGCCGTTCGAGGTGAGGCGGATCTTGCCGCCGTTCCACGTGTCGGTGAAGTTGAAGCGCTTCTTGAGCATGCGGACGAAGAAGTTGTCCTTCTCGCCCGCGTCGTCGTCGTCGTGGCCGAACGCCTGCTGCCACGCGACGTAGACGAGGTAGGCGCCGAAGATGTAGAAGACCCACGAGAACGACTCGATGATCTGCACGCCGACGAGGATGAAGATGCCGCGCAGCACGATCGCGATGAGGATGCCGATCATGAGCACCCGCTGCTGCATCTCCTTCGGCACCGCGAAGCGGCTGAGGATGATGATGAAGACGAACAGGTTGTCGATCGACAGCGAGTACTCGAGCAGCCAGCCGGTGACGAACTCGCCCGCCTTCACCGGCTCGCCCGAGATGAAGAGCACGCCGGCGAACACGAGCGCGAGCGCGACGTAGAGCACGACCCAGCCGGTCGCCTCCTTCATCGACGGCACGTGCGGCCGCTTCACGACGATGAGCAGGTCGAAGACGAGGATGGCGACGAGCACGGCCATCGAGGCGATCTCGAAGATCTGGTACGGAGTCAAGGGCAGCGCCTCTCAGTGGGTACGGGGAACGGCGCGAACGTCTCTCCCGCGCGGATCGCGCCGCCGCGACCGGGCGCCCCAGGGCACCGTGATGACGGCCGCGGCGTGACGGGATACTCCCCTTCGCCAGGGGACGAGTCTAGCGGGCGGGCCGCCTAGCATGGGGCCATGGCAGCGAAGTGGTCTCTCACCGGCGCCCTCAGGGGCATGTTCCAGCGCGAGACGATCACCGAGGAGACGTGGGACGACCTCGAGACGGCGCTCATCACCGCGGACTTCGGCCCCGACATCACGGAGCAGCTCGTCGAGGCGCTGCGCGCCGACGTCGAGCGGCTCATGGTGGATGACCCGAAGGACCTGCGCCGGATGCTGCGGGAGCGCCTCGAGGAGCGCTTCGCCGAGTTCGACCCGACCCTCTCGCTCAAGGAGCGCCCGGCCGTCATCCTCGTCGTGGGCGTCAACGGGGTGGGGAAGACCACGACGATCGGCAAGCTCGCCCGCTTCCTCGTCCGGAACGGCCAGTCGGTCGTCGTCGGTGCCGCGGACACCTTCCGCGCCGCCGCGGTCGAGCAGCTCGCGACGTGGGCTCAGCGCGCGGGGAGCGCGATCGTGCGCCCCGAGCGCGAGGGCCAGGACCCGGCATCCGTCGCCTTTCAGACCGTCGAGGCGGCGAAGGTGCACGGGCACGCGATGTGCATCATCGACACCGCGGGCCGCCTGCACACGAAGGGCGGGCTCATGGACGAGCTCGGCAAGATCAAGCGCGTCATCGAGAAGCAGTCGCCGATCGCCGAGGTGCTGCTCGTGCTCGACGCGACGACCGGCCAGAACGGCGTCAACCAGGCGATGGCGTTCATCGAGTCGGCCGGCATCACGGGGCTCGTCGTCACGAAGCTCGACGGCAGCGCGAAGGGCGGCTTCATCCTCGCGGTGCAGGAGCGCACGGGCATCCCGATCAAGCTCATCGGGCAGGGCGAGGGCATCGACGACCTCACGGGCTTCACGCCGCACGTGTTCGTCGAGCAGCTCGTCGGCTGAGCTAGTCCGCGGTGTCGGGCTTCGTGAGCGGCCCGACGATCGTGAGCCGGCCCTCCTCGATGCGGGCCTGGTCCTCGGTGATCACGGTCGCGTGCGCGCCGCGCACCCACAGCAGGCCGCTCGCGTCGCCCGAGCCCTTGTGGCCGACGATGCCGAACTCGCTGCCGGGCAGGCTCACGCCGACGGTGCCCGGGTGCTGCGACAGGAGCTCGGGCGTCGCCATCGCGATCGTGCCGGTCTGCACCGTGCCGTAGGCGGTCAGCACGATCGGCCCCCATGTCGCGTGCACCCGTCGCACGAGGTCGGCGTCGAGGTCCTGGCCGGCGAGCAGGATGCGGCGCAGGCGGGGCGGCGCCTCGCCTGAGCGCTCGAGCTCGTCGAGGATGCCGGTGATCTGTCCCGGCGAGGCGGAGAGCACCGAGACGAAGCGCTCGTGGATGATGCGGATGCGCTCGGCCGCTGGCGTGTGCGCGGCGCTCACGAGCGTCGCGCCGGTGAGCAGCGCCATGCCGAGCAGCTGCAGCCCCTTCCCGCGGTGCAGCGGCGCGCACGCGAGGATGACGTCGGTGCCCTCGACGCCGAGGCGGTCGTGCAGCCCGGCGAGCTGCCGCAGCCCCTGGACGCCCATCGCGCCCTGCACGTGCGTCGTGATGGTGCCGGCCGACGAGAGGGCGGGCAGCACGAGGCGCACGCGACGCCGCGTGCTCGCGAGCCCCGAGCCGTAGGAGCTCGACCACTCGAGCACCTCGTCGGCCGTCGCCGTGGGACCGGAGTGCCACGCGGGCGCCTCGCCGTCGTGCACGAGGAGCGCCTCGGCAGGCACCGCGCCGCGCAGCTCGTCGAGCACGCGCGGGCTGATCGGCATCACGTCGAGGCCGAGCCGCGAGGCCGCGAGCAGGGCGATCGGCATCGCGGCGCCGCTGCACGCGACGACCACCGGCAGCGGCCTGCGGTCGAGCGGCCCGAGGTACAGCACCGCTGCGACCCCCTCGGCGGCCCTCCAGAGCTCACCGAAGGTCGCGCTCCAGCCGTCGACGACGAGAGCGAGCTGATCGCGGCGCACGCGCGCGGAGTGCTCGGCGAGCGCGGTGATCGTGAACCCGTGCTCGCGCACGCTCCTGCCGAGCGAGCGGCCGTGGCTCGGCGGCATGCCTCGAAGGCGCATCGGTTCCCCTCCCGCAGTCGGCGCGGTCGCAGCACCCAGCATGCCAGGCCGGTCGGCGCCCCGCGGAAGACGCGGCGACCGGGGGACGGACGGTAGACTCGGCCCACCATGGCTGCGTTCGGCTCACTCTCCACTCGGCTCACCGAGACCCTCGCCAAGCTCCGCACGAAGGGCAAGCTCTCGGCGGCCGACGTCGACGGCACGGTCCGCGAGATCCGGCGGGCGCTGCTCGACGCCGACGTCGCGCTCGACGTCGTCAAGTCGTTCACCGCCGCCGTGCGCGAGCGCGCGCTCGGCGCCGAGGTGTCGGATGCGCTGAACCCGGCCCAGCAGGTCGTCAAGATCGTGAACGACGAGCTCATCGCGATCCTCGGCGGCGACAGCCGCCGGCTGGAACTGGCGAAGACGCCGCCGACCGTCATCATGCTCGCGGGCCTCCAGGGCGCCGGCAAGACGACGCTCGCGGGCAAGCTCGCGAAGCACCTCGCGGGCCAGGGGCACACGCCCCTGCTCGTCGCGAGCGACCTCCAGCGCCCGAACGCCGTCACGCAGCTGCAGGTCGTCGGCGGCCAGGCGGGCGTGCCGGTCTTCGCGCCCGAGCCCGGCAACGGCGTCGGCGACCCGGTGCGCGTGGCGCGCGACGGCGTCGCCGAGGCGAAGCGCAAGCAGCACGACATCGTCATCGTCGACACCGCCGGCCGCCTCGGCGTCGACGCCGAGATGATGCAGCAGGCGGCGAACATCCGGAAGGCCGTCCAGCCTGACGAGGTGCTGTTCGTCATCGACGCGATGATCGGTCAGGACGCGGTCGCGACCGCGAAGGCGTTCCAGGAGGGCGTCGACTTCACCGGCGTCGTCCTGACGAAGCTCGACGGCGACGCGCGAGGCGGCGCCGCGCTCTCGATCCGCGGCCTCACGGGCAAGCCCATCCTCTTCGCCTCGACGGGCGAGACGCTCGACGACTTCGAGCCGTTCCACCCCGACCGCATGGCGAGCCGCATCCTCGACCTCGGCGACATCCTCACCCTCATCGAGCAGGCGCAGAAGGCGTTCGACGAGGAGGAGGCGCACCGCCTCGCCGAGGCGATCGCGACCGACGGCTTCACGCTCGAGGACTTCCTCAAGCAGATGCAGCAGCTGCGCAAGGCCGGCAACTTCAAGCAGATGCTCGGCATGCTGCCGGGCGCGAAGGGCATGCGCGAGGCGATCGACTCGTTCGACGAGCGCGAGCTCGTGCGCACGGAGGCGATCATCCAGTCGATGACGCCGCAGGAGCGCAAGCAGTCGAAGATCCTGAACGGCTCCCGCCGCCTGCGCATCGCGAAGGGCGCGGGCGTGACCGTCACCGACGTCAACCAGCTCATCGCGCGCTTCGACCAGGCGGCGAAGATGATGAAGACCGTGGCGAAGGGCGGCGTGCCCAACATGCCCGGCATGGGGCCGCTGCCCCCCGGCATGCGCGCGCCCAAGAAGGGCGGCAAGCCGCAGGGCAAGCAGCTGAAGCGCTCGGGCAACCCGGCCAAGCGCACGGAGCAGCCCATGTCGCAGGCCGAGCCCGGCAGCGCGTTCGGCAAGCCCAAGGCGGACGGCGCGTTCGGGCAGCTCTCGGGCGCGGAGCAGGAGACGCTCCAGCGCATGCTCGGCAACCGCTGACGCGACAGCGCGAGGAACCGGCCGCGTTGCACGCGCACGCGCGCTGAAGTTAGGCTTGCCTTACCGAGCGCGCCGACGCGCCGCGGATCCCCCTCTTCCCGAAACGGAGCCCCTCCATGTCGCGTGCCCTCCGCACGTCCATCGCGGCCGCCGCCGCAGTCGCGCTGCTCGCAGGCTGCAGCGCCACCGCCGCGCCCGCTGAGCAGTCCGCCGCCGCGGAGACCGTCACGGTGCCGTCGAACCTCGGCGAGGTCGACGTGGCGGTGCTGCCCGAGCGCGTCGCCGTGCTCGACAACACGGCGATGGAGACGCTGCTCGAGTGGGGGATCACGCCCGTGGCGCTGCCGGAGCAGCTCGTGGCCCCGGACCGCTTCGCCGAGTGGGTCGAGGACGACAGCATCCTCGATGTGGGCACGCACCGCGAGCCGGACTTCGAGGCGCTCGCCGAGTCGGCGCCCGACCTCATCCTCGGCGGGTACCGCTTCGCCGAGTACACCGACGAGCTGCAGGCCATCGCCCCGACGATCGACATCGCGGCGAGCCCCGAGCACGAGGGCGGCTACGTCGAGTCGCTCCGCGAGCAGACCCAGTCGCTCGGCGCCATCTTCGAGCGCGAGGACGACGCGGCCGCGATCGTCGCCGAGCTCGACGCCGCGGTCGCGGCGGCGACGGAGGCCGCGACGGGCAAGACGGTCTTCCTCGGCGTCGTGAACGGCGGCAAGCTCGACAACGGCGCAGAGCGGCTCTCCCGCATGGCCGAGCCGATCGGCATGACCGACGTGTTCGCCGGCGATGCGGGCGACATCCACCAGGACTCGGGCCTCGCGCCCGAGACCATCGCGCAGGCCGACCCCGACTGGGTGATCGTGCTGGACCGCGACGCCGCCGCCGGCGCCGCCGACGCGCAGCCGGCGAAGCAGGTGATCGAGGCGAACCCCGCGCTGGCCGGCACCCGCTTCGTGCAGCAGGGCAGCATCGTCTACCTCGAGGACGACTTCTACCGCACGGAGGGCGCGCAGGCCTACACGCGCGCGTTCGACCAGATCGCCCAGGCGATGGCCGACTGACCTCCCGGTGACCGTCAGGAGCGCACGCGAGCGCCGGCTGCTGCCGGCGCTCGCTGGCGCGACCGCGCTCCTCGTGGTCGCGTCGCTCCTCGTGGGCGGCTTCGAGCTCTCCCTCACGGGCGTCCTCACCGACCCCGCGCAGCGCGAGATGCTGCTCGTCTCGCGCGTGCCCCGGACGCTCGCGCTCGTCTTCGCCGGGGTCGCGATGAGCGTCTCGGGCGTCGTGATGCAGCTCCTGACGCAGAACCGCTTCGTCGAGCCCACGACGGCTGGCACGACGCAGTGGGCCGGGCTCGGCATGCTCGCGATCCTCATCGCGTGGCCCGACGCCCCCATCCTCGTGCGCATGGTGTTCGCCACCGCCGCGGCGTTCGCCGGCACGCTCGTGTTCCTCGCGATGCTCCGGCGCGTGCGCACGCGCGGCCCGCTCATCGTGCCGCTCGTCGGCATCATGCTCGGTGCGATCGTCGGCGGCATCACGCAGTTCCTCGCCGCTCGCACGGATCTGCTCCAGTCGATGGCGGCGTGGAGCTCGGGCGGCTTCAGCGGCATCGTGCAGGGCTTCTACGAGCCGCTGTGGGCGGCGGCGCTCGTCGCCGTGGTCGTCTGGATCATGGCCGACCGCTTCACCATCGCCGGCCTCGGCGAGGGCATCGCCACCAACCTCGGCGTCGACTACCGCCTCATCACGCTCGTCGGCGTCTCGGGCGTCGCGCTGTGCTCGGGCGTGACGAGCGTCGTCGTCGGCTTCATCCCGTTCCTCGGCCTCGTGGTGCCGAACGTCATGCGGCTCGTGCTCGGCGACGACCTGCGCCGCAGCCTCCCGTGGATCGCGATCGCGGGCGTCGCGCTCCTGCTCGCGTGCGACCTCATCGGCCGCACGGTCGTCGCGCCCATGGAGATCCCCGCATCCGTGATCATGGGCGCGGTCGGCGCGGTCGCCTTCGTCGGCCTGCTGCTGCAGGGGAGGCAGCGTGCCTGACGCCATGACCGCCGCCGCGGCCAGCCCCGTCGTCGCTTCCGCGCGAGCCTCGGCCCGCCCCCTCATGCGCCTCGCGCTCGTCTGGGCGCTCGCGCTCGCGGCGATCGTCGCGGTGCTCCTCGTCGACGTGCGCGGTCCGCTCGAGCTCGCGCTGCCGCGGCGGGCGACGCTCGTCGGCGGCATCCTGGTCGCATCGTTCGCGCACGCCGTCGCGACCGTGATCTTCCACACCGTCACGTCGAACCGCATCCTCACCCCGTCGATCATCGGCTTCGACTCGATGTACACGCTCATGCAGACGCTCACCGTGTTCGCCTTCGGCGGCTCGGCGATCGCGGCGACCGACGGCCTGCCGAAGCTCATCGCGCAGACGGCGCTCATGGTGGTCGCGGCCACCGCGCTGTACACGTGGCTGCTCGATCGCGCCGGGGGCGGGGTGCTCACGCTCCTGCTCGTCGGCGTCGTGATCGGCCTCGCGTTCGACTCCGTCTCGGCGTTCCTGCAGCGCATCCTCTCGCCGACCGACTACGACCTCCTCAGCCTCGAGCTGTTCGGGCGGCTGTCGTCGGTGCAGCCCGACCACCTGCCGCTCGCGTTCGGCGTGTGCGCCGCGGTGGGCGCGGTGGTGTGGATGCGCCGGCGGCGCCTCGACGTCGTCCTCCTCGGGCGCGACGGGGCCACGGCCCTCGGCGTCGACCACCGCAGGGAGCTCATCGTCGCGCTCGTGTGCGTGTCGGTGCTCGTCGCGTTCGCGACGGCGCTCGCCGGGCCGATGACGTTCTTCGGGTTCCTCGTCGCGACGCTCGCGTACCGGCTCGCCGGCTCGCACCAGCACGCGTTCGTGCTCCCGATGGCCGTCGGGCTCGGGGTGCTCGCGCTCGCGGGCGCGCAGCTGATCATGCGGCACGTGTTCGACGCCGCCGGGCTCGTCACCGTCATCATCGAAGTCGTCGGCGGCGTGGTGTTCCTCGCGCTGCTGCTGGGCCGGAGGAGGCCGAAGTGATCGCGATCGAGCAGGTCTCGAAGCGCTACGCCGAGCACGTGGTGCTCGGCCCCGTCTCGAGCGAGGTGCCCGCGGGCGGCATCACGGCGCTCGTCGGCCCGAACGGCGCGGGGAAGTCGACCCTCCTGTCGGTCATCGGGCGCCTGCTCGACCCCACGGCCGGCACGGTGCGCGTGCTCGGCCACGACGTGCAGACGACGAAGTCGGCGGACCTCGCGCGCATCGTGTCGATCCTGCGGCAGGAGAACCGCATCGAGGCGCGCCTGACGGTGCGCGAGCTCGTCGCGTTCGGCCGCTTCCCCTGGTCGGCGGGCAGGCTCACGTTCGGCGATCAGCAGCACATCGACCGGGCCATCCGCTTCCTCCACCTCGAGGACCTCGCCGACCGCCAGCTCGACGCCCTCTCGGGCGGCCAGCGGCAGCGCGCGTTCGTCGCCATGGTGCTCGCGCAGGACACCGAGGTCGTGCTCCTCGACGAGCCGCTCGCGAGCCTCGACCCCAAGCACGCGGTCGCGATGATGCGCGAGCTGCGCGCGGCCGCCGACGAGCTCGGCCGCACCGTCGTGATCGTGCTGCACGATCTCAACATGGCGGCGGCCTTCGCCGACCGCATCCTCGCCCTCAAGGACGGGCGGATCTGCGTCGCGGGCACGGTCGACGAGGTCATGCAGGACGCGGTGCTCGAGCGGGTGTTCGACACGCCCGTGCGCGTGCACCGCATCGACGACCGGCCGTTCGCGGTCTTCACGCCCTGACCGTCCCAGCCGCCTCGCGTACCGTGGCGGCATGGCACGCATCATCGTCCTCGGCGGTCACGGCAAGGTGGCGCTCCTCGCGGAGTCCATGCTCGTCGAGGCCGGCCACCCCGTGCGCGCGGTCATCCGCAACCCGGACCACGCGTCGGAGGTCGCCGCGACCGGCGCCGAGCCGGTCGTCGCCGACCTCGAGCGGCTCGACCAGCCCGGGATCGACCAGCTCGTGCACGGCTTCGACGTCGTGGTGTGGTCGGCGGGTGCGGGCGGCGGCAGCCCCGAGCGGACGCGCGCCGTCGACCACGACGCGGCGCTCCGGGTCGTGGATGCGGTCACGCGCTCGGGCGCGCGGCTCGTGATGGTCTCGTACTTCGGATCGCGCCGCGACCACGGCGTGCCGCCGGACGACCCGTTCTTCGCGTACGCCGAGGCGAAGTCGCTCGTCGACGAGGCGATCCGCGACTCCGGCGCCGACTGGGTCATCCTCGCGCCGTCGACGCTCACCCTCGACGACGAGACGGGCATCGAGCTCGACGTGCCGGAGGGCTCGGTGCGCTCGGGGACGATCCCGCGCGCGACGGTCGCGCGGCTCATCGCAGAGACGGTCGCGCACCCGGCGGTGCGCGGCCTCACCATCCGCTGCAACGGCGGCGAGACGCCGGTGCGGCAGGCGCTCGGTTCCCTCCCGAGCTGACCGCGGCCACCCGCCCCCGCCCCTTTCCCGCGCCTGAGCGGTCATTCCAGCGACTGAGCGGTCAGTCCGGCGCCTGAGCGGTCAGTCCGGCGCGTGAGCGGTCACTCCTGTGGCTGAGTGGTCACTCCGGTGCGTGAGTGGTCACTCCGGTGCGTGCGTGGTCGCTCCGGTGGCTGAGTGGTCACTCGCGTCCACAAGAGATCGCGCGGGGCCCGAGTGACCGCTCGATCGCGGGAGTGACCGCTCGATCGCGGGAGTGACCGCTCGATCGCGGGAGTGACCGCTCGATCGCGGGAGTGACCACTCGGATGCGGGACGCGGCGCTCGTACCGGGCTACAGCTCGATGCTGTACATGCGCGAGCCGTGCTCCTTCACGTAGCCGAGGCTCGCGTAGAGGCCGTGCGCGCCGCTCGGGTTCTCGGTGTCGACGTCGAGCACCGCCGCGTCCATGCCGGCGTCCTCGAACGAGCGCATGCTCGCGGCGAGCGCGGCGAGCGCCGCCTTCCGGCCGCGGTACGCGCGCCGCGTGCCGAGCACGTCCGTGTAGCCGAACGTGTAGCCGCGCACGGGGAAGTCCGCCTCGTAGCGGCTGTTGAGCGCGTACGCGACCACGAGCGGCGCCCCGGCCCGGAGCGCGTCGGCCGTGGACGCATCCGTCGACGCGTCGGCGAGGAGCGCCTCGACGTCGGGCGCGTCGTCGACGACGACGTGCGACCACTCGGGCGCGAACTCGCTCCGGCCGCTCCGCCACTGCTCGATCGTCTGCGGCTCGCTGCCCCAGTGGTCGCGGAAGGCGTCGTTGTGCGCGAGGCGCGCCGGGTCGTCGAGCTCGTCCGAGAACGGCACGAGCCGAAGCGACCCGGTGAGCCGCACCTCCGGCACGGGCGGGGCGCCCGCGCCGAGCGGCCGCTTGAGGTCGGCGAAGAAGCGCCGCGCCTCGAAGCCCGCGCGCTCGAACAGGCGGTGGCGCGCGGTGTCGGTGTCCTCCGCGAACGCGGCGATGCGCGCGGGCAGCTCCTTGCCCGACGCAGCGAGCAGCTGCCGAGCGCGGGCGACCTGCCACGCGAGCAGCTCGCGGCCGATGCCCTCGCCGCGACGCTCGGGGTGCACGCCGCCGAACACGAACGCGCGCACGGTCGTGGAGTCGCCGGGCATCGTCCTGACGAAGCCCGCCGCGCGCAGGGCGCCGTCGGCGCCGAAGCCGAGCATCGACTGGCTCGCGAGGTCGACCCACGGAGCCGTCAGCTCGTCGCGCACCTCGTCGACCGTCTCGCGGAACGGCAGGCGATCGGCCTCGGCCATCGCGTTGTTCAGCGCCGTGACGCGCTCGGCGTCGTCGACGGTCGCCGCGCGCCACGACAGGCGTCCCGCGGTGAGCGGAGGCAGGGCGGCGGGCGCGGCGGCGCGCTCGGCGATCGGCGGGAGGTCGGGCACCCGCCCAGCGTAGGCGGCGGCGGCCATAGGGTCGAGCCATGAACGAGCGACCCACGAGGATCGGCGTGCAGCTCGCGCCGCAGCACGTCACGATGCAGCAGACGATCGACGCGGCCCGCCGCCTGGAGGACATGGGCGTCGACGCGGTGTTCGGCTGGGACCACTTCTTCCCGCTCTCGGGCGATCCCGACGGCCCGCACTTCGAGGCGACGGCGCAGCTCGCGGCGTGGGCGGTCGCGACCGAGCGCGTGCAGCTCGGACCGCTCGTGTTCTGCAACTCGTACCGCAACCCCGACCTGCTCGCCGACGTCGCCCGCACGATCGACCACATCTCGGGCGGCCGCTTCATCTTCGGCATCGGGTCCGGATGGTTCGAGCGCGACTACGAGGAGTACGGCTACGACTTCGGCACGGTCGGGTCGCGACTCGACGCGCTCGCCGACTCCCTCCCGCGCATCCGTCGCCGCTGGGAGCTGCTGAACCCGCCGCCCGTCGGGCCGATGCCGATCCTCATCGGCGGCAAGGGCGAGCAGAAGACGCTGCGCCTCGTCGCCCGGCATGCCGACATCTGGCACTCGTTCGTGGGTCCGGACGAGCTCACGGCGAAGCTCGAGGTGCTCCGCCGGCACTGCGACGCGATCGGCCGTGACATCGCCGAGATCGAGATCTCGAACGGCGCGACGGTGCGGCACGACCACGGCCGGCTCGGCCTCGATCGGCTCGACGCGCTCCACGAGCGGGGGATGCGCCTGGTCACGGTGCCGCTGTCGGGCGACGACACCGCAGACGGGTACGACCTCGAGCGCGTGACGCAGTACCTCGAGTGGCGCGACGGGAAGAACGCCTGACGAGAACCCGGGAGGCTACGCCCTGAGCGCCTCGATGAGCTCGTTCAGCACCGCGCGCGTCCCGCCGCGCGCGAACGCCGCCCGCTGCTGCGCGGCGGAGCCGCCGCGCTCGAGCACGGTCGTGACCGCGGCGAGGGAGCGCTCCGCCCCGAGGTCCGCCGCGATCGGCGCGAGCCGCTCGACCGCCTCGCCGATCGCGTCGCGCACCGGCTGCTCGTTGCCGAGCACGTCGACGATCGCCGTCGCGTCGAGGCCGTCGCGCGCCGCGCGCCACTTGTTCTCGCGGGTGAGCCACGACGGCAGGTGCGGCGATTGGCGGCCGTCGTCGAGCGCGCGCGACGCCTCCTCGATGAGGCAGTGCGTCAGTGCGGTCACGGCGGCGAGGTCGTCGATCGACGGCGCGCCGTCGGCGATGCGGACCTCGAGCGTGCCGAGCGCGGGGGAGGGGCGCACGTCCCAGCGCAGCTCCGCGGGCTCCTCGAGCACGCCCGCGCGCAGCATGTCGGCGAGCGTGCGCTCGTACTCGCGCCAGCTCTGCAGCATCGGCGGCAGCCCGCCGGTCGGCAGCTGCTGGAACAGCAGCGTGCGGTGCGACGCGAACCCCGTGTCCCCGCCCTGCCAGAACGGGCTCGACGCCGAGAGCGACAGGATGAGCGGCAGCTGGTCGAGCGCCGCGCGCAGCAGCGGCACGACCTTCGCGCGCTCCTCGACGCCGACGTGGTTGTGGACGCCGAAGATGATGAGGCGGCGCCCCCAGTCGCCGGCCTTCCGGATCAGCCGCTGGTAGCGCGGGTCGTCGCCCTGCTCCTGGTCGCGCCACAGGCTCGTCGGGTGGGTGCCGGTGCCCACGAGCGCCACCCCGATGCGGTCGGCGGCCTCCACGGCCGTGTCGCGCATCCGCCGCAGCTCGTCGATCGCCCCGTCCGTCGTGCGGTGCACCCCCGTGATGAGCTCGACCATGCTGGTCAGGAACTCCTTGTCGAAGCGCGGGTCGGCGATCGCTCCGAGCAGCTCCTTCGCGCGCGGCACCATCTCGCACGTGCCGGGATCGACGACCGCGAGCTCCCACTCGACGCCGAGCGTCGAGCGCGCCGACTGCGCGAAATCCATGGAGCGAGCGTATGCCCGCGCACCTGAGTGCCGCGGGTCGCCGCCCGATGTGCCAGAATGGGGGGTCGAGCACGCGTCCCGACCCTCTACTCCGGCGCGCGAGGCTCACCCCAGCTCTACGGGTCGCGCATCACCCACGTGCGCAGGCCGCGGTGCAACCACGAGAGAACAAAGCAGGAGAACTGTGGCAGTCAAGATCCGTCTGAAGCGCTTCGGCAAGATCCGCGCGCCCTACTACCGCGTCGTCGTCGCCGACTCGCGCACCAAGCGCGACGGTCGCGTCATCGAGGAGATCGGGAAGTACCACCCGACCGAGAACCCCTCGCTCATCGAGATCGACAGCGAGCGCGCGCTCTACTGGCTCGGCGTCGGCGCGCAGCCGACCGAGCAGGTCGCCGCGCTCCTGAAGCTCACGGGCGACTGGGGCAAGCACACGGGCGAGGGCTCGACCGAGAACCAGGTCAAGCAGCCCGAGGGCAAGCAGGCGTTCGTCGCCGACGAGGCGAAGAAGCCGGTGCTCAAGCCGAAGGCCGAGAAGCCCGCCGAGGCGCCCGCCGCCGAGGCCGCCGAGACCGAGACCCCCGCCGAGGCTGACGCCGCGGCCGAGTCGACCGAGTCCTGAGCATGCTGCGCGAGGCTCTCGAGCACCTCGTCAAGGGGATCGTCGATCGCCCGGACGAGGTGCGCGTCGGCGCGCGCGACACGCAGCGCGGCGAGGTCCTCGAGGTGCGCGTGCACCCCGAGGACCTCGGCCGCGTCATCGGGCGCGGCGGTCGCACCGCCGGCGCCCTGCGCACCGTGATCGGTGCGCTCCCCGGAGGACGCCGCGTCCGCGTGGACGTGGTGGACACCGATCGCTAGGCCCGCCGTGCCGGCCCGCACCCAGCTGCGCGTCGGACGGCTCTCCAGGGCCCACGGGCTCAAGGGCGCGATCAAGGTTGAGCTCTACACCGACGACCCCGGCCGCCGGTTCGTGCCGGGCGCGCGCTTCGCGCTGCAGGTGCCCACGTCGTCGAAGTGGCACGGCAAGTCGCTCGAGCTCGTCGAGCTGCGCGTCTACAACGGCAGCCCCGTCGCCTTCTTCAAGGGCGTCGAGGACCGCACGGAGGCGGAGAGCCTCGTGAAGGCCGTGCTGTGGGTCGAGCAGGACGCCACCGAGCTGCCCGCCGAGCCCGACGCGTGGTACGTGCACCAGCTCGCGGGCCTCGAGGTGCACCGCGACGGCGAGCGCATCGGCCGCGTCGTGCGCGTCGACGCGATGCCCGGCCAGGACATGCTCATCATCGAGCGCGCGGGCGAAGAGGTCATGGTGCCCTTCGTCAAGGCGATCGTGCCCGAGGTCGACCTGCGCGCCGGCCGCATCGTGATCACGCCGCCGCCGGGCCTGCTCGAGGAGCTCGAGGGTGATGACGTGCCCGAGGTTGCCGGCGCGTCCGCGAGCGACGCCTCCGCGCCCGGCGCCGACGACGCCTCCGCGCCCGAGGCCGACGACGCATCCGCCCCCGACACCGCGGAGCCCGGCGCCGACGAGCGGGCCTAGCGCGTGCGCATCGACATCGTCACGATCTTCCCCGAGTTCTTCGGCGTGCTCGACGTGTCGCTCCTCGGCCGCGCGCGGCGCGAGCAGCTGCTCGACCTGCACGTGCACGACCTGCGCGACCACACCCACGACCGGCACCGCACCGTCGACGACACGCCCTACGGCGGCGGCGCCGGCATGGTCATGCGCCCCGAGCCGTGGGGCGAGGCGTTCGACGCGCTGCTCGGCGAGGGCGAGGCGGATGCGGTGGTCGTCTTCCCGACGCCGGCGGGAGTGCCGTTCACCCAGGCGCTCGCGCGCGAGCTCGCGCACGAGCCGCGGCTCGTCTTCGCGTGCGGTCGCTACGAGGGCATCGACGCGCGGGTCGCCGAGCACGTCGCCACGCGCGCGCGCGTGCTCGAGGTGAGCCTCGGCGACTACGTGCTGAACGGCGGCGAGGTCGCGGCGATGGCGATGATCGAGGCGATCGGGCGGCTCGTGCCCGGCGTCGTCGGCAACCCCGACTCGCTCGTCGAGGAGAGCCACGAGGACGGGCTGCTCGAGCACCCCTCGTACACGAAGCCCGCCGTGTGGCGCGGCCTCGCGGTGCCCGAGGTGCTGCGCGGCGGCAACCACGCGGCGGTCGCCGCGTGGCGGCGCGAGCAGGCGCTCGAGCGCACGCGCCGGGTGCGGCCCGACCTGCTGCCGGGCGACGCGGGCGACCGCTAGCCCTCAGCGAACACCGGGGCGCCCGCGAGGCGCGGGCGCTAGATTCGACCCATGGCCAGCACCGCGTCCTCCCGCTCGCGCGCGACGTCCTCCGGGGCGCCGCGGCACTGGGCGCTGCGCGCGTTCTTCTGGGCGATGATCGGCGCGATCGTCGTGCTCCCGGTGTGGATCATGTTCGGCCGTGCCCTCGCGGGAGCGCCGCTCGGCGACGCGCTGCTGCTGCAGGCGTTCCTGGGCCCCGGGCTCGCGATCCTCATCGGCGCGGTCGTCGGCATGACGCTCGCGCGCAAGGAGGTGCGCCGGGCGCGCGCCGTGCGGCCGCGCGACGTGCGGCTGCTGGGGCCGTGGCTGCTCGTGATCGCACTGCTCGGGTTCACGGTCGTCGACACCGCGGGCGGTCGCACCGGGAGCGCGCTCACCGCGTGGTTCGGCGACGGCTGGCTCACGGCGTCGCAGTCGTTCACCGCGATCGGCATCATGGCGACGATCATCGGCGGCGTCGTGCTCTTCTGGCTGCAGCTCGTCGAGCTGGGCCGCGAGACGCGCGCCCGCGTCGAGCGCGCCGTCACCGACCTGCAGGCGCCGCTGCTCGAGCAGCAGGCGCGGCGCGTCGACGCGACGTTCGAGCGGGTCGAGGGACCGCAGTCGGGCCGCGTCATCGGGCTCGAGGGCGACGAGCGCCGCTGAGGCCTTCGCGCCGACGCGGCGGCGGATGCGCCGGGCCGGTCGCGCTGGCGCCGCGCCCGCGCGTGTGGCAGGATGGTCCTTCGGTGCCACGCACGGCCTTCCGCCCTCGCGCGGCCTCTGCCACAGGGGAGAGAGCACGGGCACCGCATCCCAGAACCCGAGACGCGGCCGACCTGTGGCGGCTGCAGAGAGCGATACCGCCATGCACATCCTCGACAAGGTCGACGCAGCCAGCCTCCGCACCGACGTCCCCGACTTCCGCCCCGGCGACACCGTCAAGGTGCACGTCAACATCATCGAGGGCTCGCGCTCGCGCGTCCAGATCTTCCAGGGCATCGTCATCGGCCGCTCGGGCCACGGCGTGCGCGAGACCTTCACGGTCCGCAAGGTCTCGTTCCAGGTGGGCGTCGAGCGCACCTTCCCGGTGCACTCGCCGGTGATCGACAAGATCGAGATCGTCAGCCGCGGTGACGTCCGCCGCGCGAAGCTCTACTACCTCCGCGGCCTGCGCGGCAAGGCTGCGAAGATCCGCGAGAAGCGCGACTTCTCCTGATCGACCGCGAAGCGGGGCCGGCGTCGCCGGCCCCGCTTCGTCGCGTCCGTCACGCAATCGTGACCTGCCGCACCGGGGCGTCCGCCCGCCCCGGGCATCCGCGCGCATCTAGGATTGGCGAGGCGAAAGGGCACGCATGACGGACACGGTCGAGACCGGCGAGAGCCGCGCCGACGGCCCGTCGCGGCGCCGCGGGGCGCTGCTGTTCGCTCGCGACATCGTGGTGATCTTCCTCGTCGCGCTGCTGATCTCGTTCCTCGTCAAGACGTTCCTCATCCGGCCGTTCTGGATCCCCTCCGAGTCCATGAACGACACCCTGCAGGTCGACGACCGCATCATCGTGAGCCTGCTCACGCCGACCGTCGTGCCCGTGGACCACGGCGAGATCGTGGTGTTCGAGGATCCGGGCGGCTGGCTCCCCGAGCCCGTCCCCGAGCCCGACGACGGGCCGCTCCTCGCCGCGATCGACTGGTTCCTGACCTTCGTGGGCCTCGCCCCCGAGGACGACCACGGCTACCTCATCAAGCGCGTCATCGGCCTGCCGGGCGACCGCGTGCAGTGCTGCAACGACTTCGGGCAGCTGCTCGTCAACGGCACCCCGCTCGACGAGCCGTACCTGCGCCTCGACGCGCCCGGTCAGCCGGCGAGCATGCTCGACTTCGACGTCACCGTGCCCGAGGGGCACGTGTGGGTCATGGGCGACAACCGCAACCACTCGGGCGACTCCCGGGCCCACATCGACGCGCCGGGCGGCGGCTTCGTGCCGATGCAGTCGATCGTCGGCCGCGCGATCGTGGTCTCGTGGCCGCTCGACCGCTGGACCTGGCTCGACGACTACCCGTCGACCTTCGTGGGCGTCGAGCCGCAGGGCACCGCTCCCGCGCGCGTCGCCGGCGAGGCGGTGCCGTCGGCATGACCGTCGTCGAGCCGACGCTCGACCTCGAGCGCGAGCTGTGGGCGGATGCGCCGCTCGTCATCGGCATGGACGAGGTCGGCCGCGGCGCCCTCGCGGGCCCCGTGAGCGTCGGCGCGCTCGCGCTCGGCGAGGACTGCGGGCCGCATCCCGAGCACCTGCGCGACTCGAAGACGATGACGGCGCTGCGGCGCACCGCGACCGAGCCGCTCGTGCGCTCGTGGGGCGTGAGCGCCGTCGGGCACGCCTCGAACGACGAGATCGACCGCTACGGCATCCAGGCCGCGCTCGGGCTCGCGGGGCGCCGCGCGCTCGTCGCCCTCCACGCGCTCGGCGTGCACGTGCCCAGCGCCGCGATCCTGCTCGACGGCACCCACGACTGGCTCGCGCCGGCGCTGCGGGTGCCCGTGCGCACGGTGCTGCGCGCGAAGGCCGACCGCGACTGCGCGTCCGTCTCGGGCGCCGCCCTCGTCGCGAAGGTCGAGCGCGACGCGCGGATGGTCGAGGCGCACGACCGCCACCTCGGCTACGGGTGGGCGTCGAACAAGGGCTACGGCTCCGCCGAGCACCTCGCGGCGATCGCCGAGCTCGGGCCGACCGCGCTCCACCGGCGCACCTGGCTGCACCGCTGATCAGCGGTCGAACGACCGCCGTCCGCGCCGCTGGTAGAGCCACACCGCGAGCGCGATGAGCGCGATGAGCACGAGGCCGATCGCGAAGAGCGTCCCGACGAGCGACCACGGCACTGCCGCGAGATCGGCCTGCGGCGCGGCTGCCGAGCCCTGCTCCTGCTCCTCGGCGGGCGCGGCGCCCGAGAGGTCGGGGACGCCGACGGTGTCGCCGACCACCTCGATCGTCACGACGAGGCGCGACGGGCTCGTGCCCGCGTCCGCGCCGAAGCCGACCGCGACGATGTGCTCGCCCTCCATGACGGCGCGGCGCACGAGTCCCGGGTTGGCGTCGAACGCCACCGGGCTCGTCGTCGCCGCCACCGCCGCGCCCGGCTCCGGCAGCGACTGCGACCACCGCGTGCCGTCGGCCGCGGTCGCGAGCAGCGCCGCGACGTCGGCGCCGACGGGGTCGAGCACCTGCAGGATGCCCCACGCGCTCGGCGGAGCCGGGAGCTGCGGGTCGAGCCGGGCCTGCACGCGCACCGACTGCCCCCAGTCGGCCTGCACGCGGAAGAACTGGAACTCGTTCGGGAGCATCTCGGTCGTGTACGACCCGGGCTCGACGAGCGGCGCGTCGTTGAGGCTCGAGCCGCCCACGACGGCCCCTGCCGCACCGTCGGGCTCGAGCGCGAGCGACCAGCCGCGCTCCGCATCCGTCGGGAGCGGGAGGACCGCGAGGTTCGCGGGCCACGGGTGCTCGGCGATCCGGATCTCGAACGCGACGGGCGCCGCCGGCGGCTCGGTCGCATCGAGGGTGAGCAGCAGGTCGTCAGCGGTCGCGCACGGATGCTGCGGCGAGCCCTCGGCTGCCGAGAGGCGGCCCGTGAACATCGAGAAGCGGTCGTCGCTGAGCGCGGTGATCGTCGTGGTGTCGCACGGCTGGCCGTCCGCCGTCGTGAGTGACGCATCCACCGTCAGGCTGCCGTCGTGCGGCAGGCGCCCGGCGATCCCGACGTGCACGACCGAGCCCGGTGTGCCGCGGTGCACGAGGTACCGCAGCGGGTTGACGCCCGTGCCGAGCTCGTCGACGTACTGCGTGCCCGGTGCGAGCGCGGGGGCGCCCTCGGCGTCCGCCGCGCCGACGACGGGCTCGCCGACGACGTCGAACGGGCGGAACGCGCGGTCGGAGAGGCGCTCGAGCGCGTGCTGGAGGCTCGCGGCCTCCGACACGTCGAGGTAGTCGCCGCGGCCGCGATCGGCGATGCACTGCAGCTGCTGGCGGGCGGATGCGTCGACGTCGAAGCCGATGACGTCGATGCGCATGCGGATGTCGTTCGCCGCGATCTCGGCCGCGACGACGCACGGGTCGGGCTCGCAGTTCGCGATGCCGTCGGAGACGAGCAGGATGGCGCGCTGGCCGGTCGAGCCCAGGTCCTGGTCGGCCTGCTGCAGCGCGTAGCCGATGGGCGTCTCGCCGAACGGCGCGATGCCGTCGATCGCCGACTGCAGCGCCGCGCGGTTGTCGGCCGCGATCGGCACGAGCAGCTCGGAGTCGGTGCACGCGCCGGGGGAGGACTGCCCGACGACGCTCGCGCCGAAGACGCGGAGCCCCACGCGGTTGCTCGAGGGGATGCTGCCGATCACGACGTCCATCGCCGACTGCGCGGCCGCCATGCGCGACGTGCCGTCGGAGGTCGGCTCCGCCATCGAGCCGGAGGCGTCGAGCACCATCACGAGACCGCCGTCGGCGCCGGACGTCGTGGACGTGGCGGAGGCGGGCTGGGGTGCAAGCCCACCCGTGACGAGCGCGAGCGCGGCGGCCAGCGCGAGCGCCGCCAGGGTCCGCCGCATGCCTGCTCCGATCGTGCAAAGTTGCCTGGCTCGAATCTACGCCGCCGAGGCTGAGGACGCCCACCTGCTCGCCTCAGCATCTGCGAAGCGCCAGCCTGCGCCGCCGGCTCGCGGCGGGGCGGTGCTGGTCGCGCGGTGGCCATAGGATGGGGAGGTGGAACCCGAGGACATCGAGGACTACGACCGCGAGGTCGAGCTGGCCCTCTTCAAGGAGTACCGCGACGTCGTCGGCATGTTCAAGCACGTCGTCGAGACCGAGCGGCGGTTCTACCTCGCGAACGACGTGAAGGTCACGCGCCACGACGCCGGCACCGACTTCTACTTCGAGCTCGAGCTCACCGACGTGTGGGTGTGGGACATCTACCGCTCCGACCGCTTCATCAAGTCGGCGCGCGTGCTGACGTTCAAGGACGTCAACGTCGAGGAGCTCGCCACGCGCGACCTCGAGCTGCCGAAGGACCTCGCGATCGAGGAGTGACCGGCGCGGGCTCGAGCCCGCGCCCCGCCCGGTTCTCCACAGCGCCGCGCTCCGCCGTCCCGCGCCGGCCGGCGCATCCGCTTTCCTGCCCGCATGCGGGCGAAGGATCAGCTGGGGCTCGACGGCGAGGCCGCCGCGAGCGTGCACCTCGAGCGGGCGGGCATGCGCATCGTCGACCGGCGGTGGCGGTGCCCCCACGGCGAGCTCGACATCATCGCCGCCGACGGCGACACGCTCGTGTTCGTCGAGGTGAAGACGCGCCGCGGGCTCGAGTACGGCCACCCCTTCGAGGCGATCACGCCCGACAAGGTGCGGCGGCTGCGCACGCTCGCCGGCGTCTGGCTCGCCGCCAACCGGCACCGCGGGCCGATCCGCATGGACGCCGTCGCGGTCATCGCGCCGCGGGACGGGCGCTGGCGCGTCGAGCACCTGCGGGGCATCGAGTGAGCGGGTTCGGCAGCGCGGCGTGCGTCGCGCTGCAGGGCCTTGCGGGGGTGGGCGTGCGCATCGAGGTGCACGCGTCGAGCGGGCTCCCGCGCGTGCACATCGTCGGGCTGCCCGACCGCGCCGTGCAGCAGGCGCAGCACCGCACGTGGAGCGCGATCGCTCGCGCCGGCCTCACCGCGCCGCACGGCAAGACCGTCATCAACCTCACCCCCGCGTCGCTGCCGAAGGCCGGCACGCACTTCGACCTCGCGATGGCGATCGCGGTGCTCCGCGCGATGCTCGTCGTGCCGCCGGACGACGGCGAGACGGCGCTGCTCGGCGAGCTCGGCCTCGACGGCCGGCTGCGGCCCGTGGCCGGCACGCTCCCGCTCGTGCGCGCCGCCGCGGAGGCGGGCATGCGACGCGTCGTCGTGCCGTCCGCCTCGGTCGAGGAGGCCTCGCTCGTCGCGGGCGTGCGCGTGCTC
>NZ_JANQCH010000289.1 GCF_024723325.1 Agrococcus sp. HG114 | reverse complement strand
TCATAGAAGTGTTATCAAGTTCTGTTAGTATGTGCCTGGCGTTTTGTTCGGCTGTATAATACTCAGAATCGATGCGGCATTTATTATAGGCGATCTGATGGACACGCTCTGCAAAAATAACATTGATAAACGCTCTTTGCACGACATGATCAGCATCCTTATAGTTTGCCCCGTCTTCTGAAATTTGCAGATTAACATTCATTTCACTTATTGGATACATCTTCTCACCCTCCTAATTCGCTTCAAGCCATTGCTTCTTCTTATGTCATTATTGTATCACTCTCCTTTCATTTGCACAAACATTTGTTCTCGTTTTAAACATTAAATTACATTTACCGCGTAAATTTAATGTTTAGGGACACTGTGAGCGGGTAGTTGTGAGAATAAAATGGAAATAACCGGTAGATATGGATAAGAAGACTTACAA
>NZ_JANQCH010000288.1 GCF_024723325.1 Agrococcus sp. HG114 | reverse complement strand
CTTTTGCCCTGATGCTCGGGGCCGCGCTTGCGGCCGTGGGCGGACAGACGATGGCGCAGACGGCCGAGCGTCCGCTGCGGCCTGAGCCCTTGCCGGCCCAGGCTTCGGATCGGCCGGTGGTCCCGCCGACGGCCCAGCCGGAGCGGATCATCCTGAACCTGACCGCTGACCCGGCGCATGAGATGGCCGTAACCTGGCGCACTGCGCCCGGCGCTATCGGCTATGTCGAATACGCCGAGGCTCAGGACGGCCCGGACTTCGTCAAGGAAGCGGTGCGCGTGACTGCCGTCACCGACGATGCGACTATCACCGTGCGCGAGGCGTCCCAGTTCCACGCAGCCTATCACTCGACGGTGCTGAAGGGGCTGAAGCCGGACGCGGTTTACGCCTATCGGGTCGGCGACGGCATGCTGTGGTCGGAATGGCTG
>NZ_JANQCH010000287.1 GCF_024723325.1 Agrococcus sp. HG114 | reverse complement strand
AGATGTGTATAAGAGCCCGGCCGCGGGCCGTGCACGAGCACACCGGCCCCGCCTCGTCGACCGTCACGTGGCCGAGCTCGCCCGCGAGCCCGTGCGCGCCGAGCAGCGGCCGCCCCTCGGCGACGAACGCGCCCCCCACGCCCGTGCCGAGCGCGAGCAGGAGCGATGACGACGCATCCGCCGCCGCCCCCATCGCCGCCTCGCCGACGAGGTAGCCGTTCGCGTCGTTGTCGATCGTCACCGGCCGGCCGAGCCGCTCGGCGAGCGCGGCGCACAGCGCGAAGTCGCGCACGCCCAGGTGCGCGGCCCACGTGATCGACTCGCGGTCGCGCGGCATCCACGCGGCGATCGCGAGCCCCACGGCGGTCGTCGGCCCGCGCCCCGCCTCGGCGAGCTG
>NZ_JANQCH010000286.1 GCF_024723325.1 Agrococcus sp. HG114 | reverse complement strand
GTCCGTACGGTCTGGTATGACAAACGCCGAAACGAACGGTATACAGGCGATCGAGCGGACGTTCAGCATCGTGGAAGGGCTTAACGAACTCGACGGTGCTGGTGTCTCTGAACTCGCAAGACACGTCGGTCTCCCGAAAAGTACCGTTCACAACCATTTGAATACGCTCGAGTCTGCGGAGTATATCGTCCGTCGAGACGGGGAGTATCGAACCGGGCTGAAGTTTCTCCAGACCGGTGAGATCGCTCGAAATCAGCACAAACTGTATCAGGTGGCACGATCAGAGGTCGATAAACTCGCCGACAAAACCGGGGATATCTCCGGGTTGATGACCGAAGAACACGGACGCGGCGTCTTCATCTATCGAGGTCGGGGGTCGGAAGCAGCTCGGATAGACACTCACATCGGGGATCGAATCCCGCTTCACTGCAC
>NZ_JANQCH010000285.1 GCF_024723325.1 Agrococcus sp. HG114 | reverse complement strand
GTCTTTAATTATCAACCTTTATTATAAATAAAAGTTATGAAATATATTCTCTTCGTTATCTTATAATTAAGAGAAAAAAACTCACCACATGGTCATTTAAGCCAGGAATAAATTAGCTTCCCGTTCATCATTTTTGTGATCTTGCACACATCTTTGAGATAACGCACTTTCTTCACCAGTACGTTGCTCGCTTTGTCAGCAGAAGATTGCAACATTCTGTCAGAAGGCCGCGAATCCCCCGTTTTGTCGTGGTAATGTATGCACTTTGTGTTAGACGGGATAGGTTTTTAAGATGGAAAAACTGCGGGTAGGAATCGTTTTTGGTGGTAAATCAGCGGAACATGAAGTGTCTCTGCAATCGGCAAAAAACATTGTCGATGCCATTGATAAAAGTCGCTTCGATGTTGTGCTGCTGGGCATTGATAAACAAGGG
>NZ_JANQCH010000284.1 GCF_024723325.1 Agrococcus sp. HG114 | reverse complement strand
AGCCGACCTGTTGAAAAGCCTGATTGAAAAGCGCCTGCAGGAAAACCCAGACTTAAGGGACGACATCTATGTGATCTCCCCATTTAGAAATGTCGCTTATAAACTCGCCCAAGTCTTAGATAAAATTGGCTTCACACAACGGGAAAATGGCAAAACAACAAACATCGGAACCGTCCACACCTTCCAAGGAAAGGAAGCAAAAATCGTCTACTTCGTCCTCGGAGCCGACACCAACAGCAGCGGCACAGCAAGATGGGCTGTCTCTGACTCCAACATGATGAACGTCGCAGCCCCCCGAGCAAAAGAAGAATTCTATATAATCGGCGACAAAAAACTATATGCCTCACTTGGGAGTGAAGTAGCGAATAAAACGATAGCGATTATTGAGGATTATAATGGGTGAGAGGGTGGGGATGTAGCACAGATATATCTC
>NZ_JANQCH010000283.1 GCF_024723325.1 Agrococcus sp. HG114 | reverse complement strand
GCGCGGCGGTGCTCGCCGCGCGCTGAGCCCGCGCGCGCCGAGCGGCAGCGGTCGGCGCAGCCGTGCGCCGCGGAGAGCAGCGCCTCACTCGCGCAGGGAGAGCAGTATGCGCGGGAATGGCGGCGCGATACCTGCACCCATTGCTCTACCTGTACTCGCGCGGCCCACCAACCGCGCGCGCCGCCGCAGATGTATGTGGAACGGCTCGAAAGGGGCGACGATCGCAGCCAATGCGCACATGCCTGCGCCCTTCGCATCGCGGGCGAGGGCGTCACGGGGGGGCGAGGGTGTCGCGGGTGCGGACGCGGAACGGCCCCGCGGCGCGATGCCGCAGGGCCGTTCGTTCGTGCTTCGAGCTGGCTCAGCCCTGCGCGCGGCGCGGGCCGCGGCGCTGCTGGCCGCCGCCCGAGCGAGCGGAGGGCGCGCCGCTCTGCAGCGAGCCGCCGCCCGACGACGACCACG
>NZ_JANQCH010000282.1 GCF_024723325.1 Agrococcus sp. HG114 | reverse complement strand
CCGTCGAGGCGCAGTCGGGCGCCGTGCGGCTCGCGGACGGCGCCGACGCGCTCGCCGACGGCCTCGCGACCGCCGACGCCGGCATCGGCCGGCTCGCCGAGGGCAGCGCGCAGCTCTCCGACGGGATCGCGCAGTACACCGGGGGTGTCGACCGGCTGAGCGCGGGCGCCCAGGGGCTGAGCGACGGCGTCGACGCGTACACCTCGGGCGTCGACGCGTTCGCGGGCGGCGTGCAGCAGGCGGCCGGCGAGATCGGCACCGGGCTCGACGCCGCGGCCGGCGGGCTGCAGCAGCTCGACGCCGCGATCGGGCAGTCGTCCGGCGCGGCGGCGCAGCTGCTCGCCATGCTCGAGGCCGACCCCGGCACCGACCCGGCCGCGCTCGCGACCGCCCGCGCGCTCGCGGGCGGCCTCGCGCAGCTCGAGCAGCAGGACGTCGCGGGGAGCCTCGCCGCGGGCCTCGGGGATGCGGGCACGGGCCTCGCGC
>NZ_JANQCH010000281.1 GCF_024723325.1 Agrococcus sp. HG114 | reverse complement strand
GCTCGGGCGAGGGGAGCCGGGCGACCCAGCGGCGCCGACCGCCCGGCAGCGGGAACGACTCGACGATCCCCGCGGGCTCGAGGTGCAGCTGCGCGACGCCCTCGGCGCCGGTCGTGTCGGGGGCGTCGGCCATCGCGTAGGCGGCCGTGCCGCGGAGCTGCCGGAGCGGGATGCCCGCGAGCGACCGGACCGTGCTCCGGATGCCGTCGGCGCCGACGAGCACGCCCGCGTCGACCGCGAGCGACCCCGCCCCGTGGACGGCATCGAGCGCGACGCGGTCGGCCCGCGCCTCGAGCCCGACGAACTCCGTGCCCGCGCGCAGCGCGCCCGGCGCGAGCTCGCCGAGGCGCGCGCGCAGCAGCGCCTCCGTGCGGTGCTGCGGCAGCGCCAGGATGGGCGGCGCGAACGGGATGGAGGCGAGCGGCCGGCCGGCGCTCAGCGCGACGCCCGAGCGGATCGCCACCGCCTCCGCGCGGACCGCCCGGCCC
>NZ_JANQCH010000280.1 GCF_024723325.1 Agrococcus sp. HG114 | reverse complement strand
CGTCAACCCGATCACCGCGACCGTCACGGTGACGATCCCCGCCACCGAGCTGCTCAACCAGACCGACGATGCGGACGAGCCTCAGTTGCGGTTCTCCGGCGCGCTCGAGGGCGGCGCGCTCGTCGACGCCGCGACCGTGCGCTCCCTCGCCGCGGAGACGGTCGTGTGGGAACGCCTGTTCACCCACCCGGTCACCGGCGTCCCGGTCGCGGTCGACACCTATCGGCCGACGCGGGCGATGCGCCGCTGGCTGCGGGCGCGGGACGGCCGCTGCCGGTGGCCCGGCTGCGCGAACGCCGTCTCCCGCGCAGACACCGACCACACCCGCGACCACGCCGACGGCGGCGCCACGGCGCTCTCGAACCTCGCGCACCTGTGCCGGCGGCACCACACGATGAAGCACGCCACCGCCTGGACCGTCCAGCAGCTCGACCAGGGCGTCCTCGAATGGACCAGCCCCACCGGGCGCGTCCTCACCGACGAACCCGA
>NZ_JANQCH010000027.1 GCF_024723325.1 Agrococcus sp. HG114 | reverse complement strand
CGCCCGCCCGGCGCGCCTCGCGGAGGCGGCCGCTGCAGGCGCGGCTGTCGTCGAGGCGAGGGACGACGGCCTGCCGGCCGCGCCCTCGCAGCACGATCTCGTGATCGACCCGTTCGGCGGCGACCGCACCGCGGCGCTGCTCGACTGGTGCGCCCCGGGCGGCGCGCTCGTCTCGCTCATACCGCGCACCGCTCCGGCGATCGAGGACGCTGCGCGAGCGCGAGGCATCGTGCTGCGACGCGTCGTCGTCGAGCCGTCGGAGCTCGGCATGCAGCGCATCGCCGACTGGGTCGGCGAGGGCCGCGTGCGGCCGCGCGTCGGGCTCGAGCTGCCGCTCGCCGCAGCGGCGGAAGCGCACCGCGCCGGTGAGCGCGGCGGACTCGATGGCAAGATCGTGCTGCGGCCGTGGCAGCGCAGCCAGGGCGCGACCGACGAAGAGGTGACGCCGTGACCACTGCTCCCGAGATGACCGCGCGCCAGCTCGGCAAGCAGCGCAAGCGGGACGCGATCCAAGCCGCTGCCGCCGAGCTCATGCACGCGAAGTCCTTCGACGACATCACGATGCGCGAGATCGCACAGCTCGCGGGAGTCGGCGAGGCGACCCTGTTCCGCTACGTCCCCAACAAGCACGACCTGCTGCACATGGTCTTCGGAGACGAGCTCGACGCCGTGCTCGACCGGATCGAGCAGCAGGACGCCGCCCTCGTGGCCGCGCAGGGCGACGAGCCCAGCGGCACGCACTTCGTGGAGCGCATCCGCGCGATCTACCTCGAGCGCTCGGCCTTCTACCGCCGGAACCCGGAGAACGCCTCGCGCTATCTGCGCGAGGGCTTCAGCCTGAGTGCGCTCAGCGCCCGCAACGTCGCCCAGGGCGACCGCACCATCGCGCTGACCCGCGCCATCCTCGAAGAGGGTCAACGGCGGGGGCTGCTCGACACGCGCGCTGATCCTCTCCTCGTCGCGCAGAACTGCCACGCGATCTACATGCACGAGATCGACCGCACGCCCGTGCGCGGGTTCGACCCGGACCGCATCTGGGAGCGCCTCGGGCCGCGACTCGACGCGCAGCTGCGCCCCCTCGTGCTCCGCACGGGAGACTGAGCGCGGGGGCTGCCCGGTCGGTCCGACGGCGCTCGATCGTCGATGCTTATCGCGGGTTGACGTCTCCCCACCGCTCCGATTACGGTCGCGTCAGGTCATACTGAGAGTGCACTCTCGAAAGATGCATCTCGCCCCACTAACAACGAGGTTAGGAGCCGCCATGCGCAGCATGAGCACCAAGCACACGAGGTCGCTGATCGCGGCCGGCGCCATGATGGGGGTCGCGCTGCTGGCCGGCTGCAGCAGCGCGTCCGGCACGGCGAGCTCCGCCGCACCCGAAGGCGAGGCCGCGACGTTCCCGTCGGGCGACATCCGATTCGTCATCCCCTGCTCGGCCGGCGGCCCGACCGACGTCACCGCCCGCGCGCTCGCCCCGTGCCTGAGCGACGCGCTCGGCACGAACGTGATCGCGGAGAACGTCACAGGCGGCTCCGGGTCCGTCGGGCTGCAGGACATGATCTCGAAGCCCGCCGACGGCCAGACGATCGCGATCGTCTCCCCTGGCATGGTGGCGCTCGCGCCCATCGCCAACGGACTCGACTACTCGCGCGAGGACGTCGCATCGATCGGCGTCATCTCGTACTCGCCGATGATCCTCGCCGTGCCGGGCTCGTCGCCCTACGCATCGGCCGAGGAGTTCTTCGCCGCCGCCGAGGACGCGCCCGGCACCCTCACCGTCGGCGTCTCCGGCGCATCGACGCCGCAGGCGATCGAGCTCCAGCGCCTCGCCGACGAGTACGGCGTGCAGGTCACCGTCGTGCCCTTCGACGGCAGCTCCGGCGCGATCACCGCGCTGCTCGGCGGTCACGTCGACTCCGTGTTCGTCAACGACCAGGAGGACGTCGTCCAGCGCATCGAGTCGGGCGACTTCAACGCCCTCGCGGTTTCGTCGCCGGAGCGGCAGGCGCACCTCGAGGACGTGCCCACGCTCGCCGAGCTCGGCTACGAGGACCTCACCCTCGCGGTGACGATCTACGCGCTCGCGGCGCCGGCCGGCACGCCGGAGAACGCCATCACGGCGCTGTCCGGCGCGCTCGAGGGCTGCCTGACCGACGAGGCCACCGTGGATGCCATCGGCGAGGACTACGTGCTCGCCGAGTACCAGGACGGCGCGGCGTTCGACGGCTTCCTCGCGGAGGCCGAGGAGGTCTACTCCTCGATGCTCGGCGGCTGACGATGAGCGACGTCACCGACCGCATGCCGAGCACTGAGCCGATGACCGAGCCGAGCGCATCCGCCCCGGAGCCCCTCGAGGGCATCCGCGGACGTCGGATCGCGCGGTGGAGCGCCGTGGTCGTGCTCGGGGCGGTCGGTGTCGTCGCCATGGTCCTCAGCATCGGCTACGGTCTCGGCACGGGCACCCGCCCCGGGCCGGGGCTGTGGCCGTTCATCGCCGCGGTGATCATGGTGGGCTGCACCGCCGTCGTGGCGATCACCGACACGCTCGAGGACTACGAGCCCTGGGGCACGGATGCCGTGCGCACGATCGTCGCCATCGCCTCGCTCGCCGTCTTCGCCGTGCTCTTCACGCTGCTCGGCTTCACCATCCCCGCGGTGCTCCTCATGCTCCTGTGGCTGCGCCTGTTCGGCCGGATGCGCTGGGTCGCCGCAGCGCTCCTCGCGGCCGCGGGCGCCATCGCCCTCTTCCTGCTGTTCGACGTCGTGCTCGGTGTCCCGCTGCCCCGGGACCTGCTCATGACGCCGCTGACGTCCTGGATGTGATCCCATGCTCGACGGCCTGCTCCACGGCTTCGGCGTCGCGTTCGACCCGATCAACCTGCTCTACGTGTTCGTCGGGGTCGTCATCGGCACCGCGATCGGCGTCCTGCCGGGCCTCGGCCCGACCGCGACCATCGCGCTGCTGCTGCCGCTGACGTACGCGCTCGACCCCGCGACGGCGATCATCATGCTCGCCGGCATCTACTACGGCTCGATGTACGGCGGCACGATCACCTCGGTCCTGCTGCGGATGCCCGGCGAGGCCGCATCCGTCGTCACGACCTTCGACGGCTACCAGATGGCGAAGCAGGGGCGAGCCGGGCCCGCGCTCGGCATCGCGGCGATCGGCTCCTTCATCGGCGGCATCGTCTCCGTGATCGGGCTGGCCATCTTCGCGCCGATCCTGGCCAACTGGGCGCTCGCGTTCGGGCCGGTCGCGATGGTGGCGCTCATGGTGCTCGGCCTGCTGCTCGTCACCTCGCTCGGCACCGGCTCGACGTGGAAGGCGCTCGTCATGGCGGCGGTCGGCCTGCTGCTCGCGAGCGTCGGCCAGGACCAGATCAGCGGCATGCCGCGCTTCAACTTCGGCTCCGCGTCGCTGCTCGACGGCTTCGACTTCGTCGCGATCGCCATGGGCCTGTTCGGCGTCGGCGAGATCCTTCACAACCTCGAGCAGGGCGGGCACCTGCACGCGGTGGCCAAGAAGGTGACCAAGATCCTGCCCACGCGCGAGGACGCGAAGCAGTCGGCCGCGCCGATCGCGCGCGGCTCGATCCTCGGGTTCTTCATCGGCATCCTGCCCGGCGGGGGCGGCGTGCTCTCGTCGCTCGCGAGCTACGCGCTCGAGAAGCGCGTCGCCAAGGACCCGAGCCGCTTCGGCAAGGGAGCCATCGAGGGTGTCGCCGGCCCGGAGACGGCGAACAACGCCTCGTCGACATCGGCGTTCGTGCCGCTGCTCGTGCTCGGCATCCCCTCGAACGTCGTCCTCGCGCTCATCTTCGGCGCGCTCCTCGTGCAGGGCATCACCCCCGGGCCGAGCCTCATCCCGCAGCATCCCGACATCTTCTGGGGCGTCGTCGTCTCGATGCTCATCGGCAACGCGATGCTGCTCATCCTCAACATGCCGATGGTCGGGGTGTTCGTGCAGATGCTGCGCGTGCCCATGGGGATCCTCGTCACCTTCGCCGTCGCGATCGTGCTCATCGGCACCTTCTCGATCGCGAACGACCCGTTCGACATCTGGATCGTGCTGGCCTTCGGCGTGCTCGGCTGGCTCATGAAGCGCACCGGGTTCGACCCCGGCCCGCTCGTGCTCGCGTTCGTACTCGGACCGATCCTCGAGGCGTCCGTGCGGCAGTCGCTGCTGATCTCGGGCGGCGACCCGACGATCTTCGTCAGCGACCCGATCGCGCTCACGATCTACTCCGCGATCGCGCTCGGCATCGTCGCGGTGGTCGTGCGCAAGGTGGTCAAGGGCCGTGCACGTCCCGCGCTCTTCGATCAGGCGCGGCACATCCCGCCGGCGACGGGCCTCCTGACGATCGGCCGCGCGAAGCGCGCGAAGGCTGAGGGTCAGGCCGAGACGACGGATGCGTCGACGGCCGAGCGCGCGGAGCCCGCGAGCTCGGTGGACGCCGCAGCCCAGCCCGCCGCCGCCGAGCAGCCGACGAGCAACAGCGCTGAGCCGACCGAGGAGGAGCGCGAGGCCGACGCGCGGCGCCGGTGAGCGCCGACAGACGGGAGCGGCGGCTCGTCACCGCCCTCTTCGTCTCGGGCTTCGCGACCTTCTCGCAGCTGTTCGACGCGCAGGCGATCCTGCCGAGCCTCTCGCGCGATCTCAGCATCTCGAGCGCGAGCGCCGCGCTCGCCGTGTCGGCGACGACGTCGGGCATCGCGGTCTCGGTGCTCGCGTGGGCCTGGCTGTCGGATCGGATCGGGCGCACCGCCGTCATGCGGATCAGCCTCGTGGCGACGACGGTGCTCGCCCTCGCGGCGCCGCTCGCCCCGACGCTCGAGGTCCTCATCGGGATGCGCGCGCTCACCGGCGTCGCGCTCGGCGGCATCCAGGCGGTCGCGATGGCGCTGCTCGTGGAGGTGCTGCCCCGGCATCGCGTGCCGCCCGCCGCCGCGATGTACATCACCGGCAACACCGTGGGCGGGGTCACCGGCCGCGTCATCGCAGGGCCCGTGAGCGAGCTGCTCCACTGGCGCGTCGGGCTGCTCGTCGTGGCAGGGATCGGCGTCGTCGCGTGCCTGCTGTTCTTCGTGCTGCTGCCGCGCGGGCTCGAGGAGCGCGGCGCGCGACCGGCCCCGTTCCGAGCGGCGCTCGGGCACGTCGCGCATCACCTGCGGCGGTGGACGACGCTCTCGGTCTACCTGCAGGGCTTCCTCATCATGGGGTCGTTCACCGCCGTCTACAACTACCTCGGCTTCCACCTCACCCGCGAGCCGTTCTCGCTGCCGGTCGCGCTCGCGAGCCTGTTCTTCCTCGTCTACTTCGTCGGCGCCGCGAGCGCGCGCGTCGCCGGCGGCCTCGCCGTGCGCATCCCGCCGTGGTTCGTCGTCACCGCCGGCGGCGCGCTCGTCGCCCTCGCGGCGCTCCCGATGCTGAGCGGCAGCCTCTGGGTGATGTTCGCCGGCATCACGCTCCTGACGATCGGCACCTTCATGTCGCATCCGATGTCGAGCACGCTCTCGGGGCTCGAGGCGGATCGGGGGCGCTCGCAATCGACGGCGCTCTACCAGCTGAGCTGGCTCACGGGGGCGGCCCTGTGGGGCTGGTTCGGCGGGGTCCTGTACGACCGCTTCGACTGGCTCGGGGTCGTGTGGATGTCGACGGCGCTCGCTGCCGGGGCGATCGGGATCGCCGCGAGCCGGGCGTGGGTGACGAGGAACGGTCTGAGCGAAGAGGGGAGTCCAGCATGAAGGCGATGCGGTTCGAGGTCGATGGACCGATGGAGTGGGCGGATGCGCCCGACCCGGTCGCGGGGGACGGCGAGGTGGTCGTCGAGGTCGCGGCCGCCGCCGTCAACCGCGCGGACCTCATGCAGCGCGCGGGGAAGTATCCGCCGCCCGCGGGGGAGTCGGAGGTGCTCGGTCTCGAGTGCTCCGGCACGGTGGTCGCGCTCGGTGCCGGGGTCGACGGGTGGTCCGTCGGGGACGAGGTGTGCGCGCTGCTCGCCGGCGGCGGCTACGCCGAGCGCGTCGCGGTGCCGGTCACGCAGCTGCTGCCGGTGCCGGAGGGCGTCTCGCTCGTCGAGGCGGCGGCGCTGCCCGAGGCGGTGTGCACGGTGTGGAGCGCGATCCGCGACCTGCCCGAGCCCGAGGCGGGCGAGCTCGCGCTCGTGCACGGCGGCTCGGGCGGGATGGGCACGATGGCGATCCAGCTGCTGCGGGCGCGCGGCTGGCGCGTCGCGGCGACGGCGAGCGCGCGGCACCGCGAGCTGTGCACGTCGCTCGGCGCCGAGATCGTGATCGACTACCGCAGCGAGGACTTCGTCGAGGTCGTGCGCGATGCGACGGAGGGACGAGGCGCGGGCTTCGTGCTCGACGTCATCGGCGCCTCGTACCTCGAGCGCAACCTCGAGTCGCTCGCCCTCGACGGCGCGATGACCGTCATCGCGGTGCAGGGCGGCACGCAGGCGGAGGTCGACCTGCGCCGGCTCATGCAGCGGCGCGTCACGCTGCGAGCGATGACGCTGCGCGCGCGACCGCGCACCGGCGGACGCGGCTCGAAGGCGGCCGTCGTGCAGCAGGTGCGCGACATCGCCTGGCCGCTCATCGCGGCCGGCGACGTGCGGCCCGTCATCGGCGCGACCGTGCCGATGCTCGAGGCCGACCGCGCGCACGCGCTCATGGGATCGCCGGAGGCGCCGGGCGGCAAGCTGCTGCTCGTGCGCTGAGCCGATCCCGGCGGAGCTGCGATCGGCAGAGCGGTCGTCCCGCGCTCAGCGCGACGCGGAAGCATCCGCCTTCCATCCCTCCGGCGTGAACCGCAGCGGGAACCGCACCGGCCCGGTGTTGCCCGAGACCGGCAGCCACTCGCCCGGCCCGTCCGCAGCGACATCCGGCATCCTCTGCGCGAGCAGGGGGAGCGCCACGCTCATGTCGGTGCGGGCGACGAAGTGGCCGAGGCAGTGGTGCACGCCGCCGCCGAAGCCCGAGTGCAGCGGGCGGTCGTCGTACGTGATGTCGAACGGGGCGTGCTCGGCCATCGCGAGCGGGTCGGTGCCGATCGCGTGCGAGAGCATTTGCACGATCCCGCCCTTCGGGATGGACAGGCCGTGCAGGTCGACGTCCTCGATCGCCTCTCGCGTGACCCACGTGACGGTCGGGTTGACGCGCATGACCTCCTCGACCGCGCGGGCGCCGAGCTCGGGGCGCTCGGCCATGAGCCTCCACTGGTCCGGATGCGCGAGGAACGTCTGGACGGCGAGGCCCAGCTGGTTGCGGGTCGTCTCCATGCCGGCGAACGCGAGGAAGACCAGCGCGACCGACAGCTCTCGGCGACTGAGCGCATCCGCCCCCTCGTGCGCGGCGATGAGGGTCGAGACGAGGTCGTCGCGCGGGTTCGCCTGCCGGTCGGCGATGACCTCCTCGATGTAGCCGGTGAGGCCCTCGAGCGCCGCCTCGATGCGGGGCAGGTCGTCCTTCACGCGGATGCCGAACGACTTGCCGAGGTCGTCGGCCCAGTGCGCGACCTGCGGCCACTCCTCGTCGGGCAGGCCCAGCAGCATGCACAGGATGCGGCTCGCGTACGGCTCGGCGAACTCGCTCACGAACTCGACCCGGCCGCGCGCGGCGAAGCCGTCGATGAGCTCGTTCGCGAGCGCCTGGAAGCGCGGCCGCATCGCCTCGATCGTCTTGCTGCGGAACGCGGGGCCGAGCAGGCGCCGCAGCCGCAGGTGGTCGTCGCCCTCGATGCTCAGCAGCGTCTCCTGCCACCACTCGCGCCACGGCCCGTCGTGAATGCCGTTCTGGTCGGGCCACTTGTCGTTGCCCTGGCGGAAGCGGCGGTCCTTGAGGACGGCCGTGCCCTCCTCGTAGCGGAGGATCGCCCAGCCGTACGGCGTCTCGGCGAACCAGCTCTCGTCGCGCGCCTCATGGACGGCGGCGGAGGTCACATCAAACGCGGGGTCGGCGAGGTCGAGGAAGGGCGTCGTTGCCATGGCTGGAGCATAGGGGCGAGTCACGCGACCGCGGAGCACGACCTCGGCTGGCGTAGACCGGCCGTTGGTCGAACTGCACGGGCGAGGCACCGGTTTTCACTCGGGAGCGCCGAGGCAGCCGGTACGACGGCGAAGTCCGGCCGCGCAACTGGCCGAAGATTTCGTCGGGTGCGCACTCTTGCGCGCCGAGCGCGTTGACCTGCGGCGCCGCCTGCACGGCGGGCCCGCGGCGCTCGACGAATATGACGTGCGTCTCGGTCGTGCCGGTGTTGTGGCCGGTGAGCGACGATGCGCGCGGGCAGGCGCGGTGGCTGCCCGCGCAGTCCGCCGATGGAGGCGGCTTCGGTGGGCCGCCCCGGCCACCGCGGCTCTGGCGGTATGTTGACGACAGCGCGGCGAGTCAGTGGGCTGCGTTATCTTGGCTCGCTCGGTACGGCGATAGGCGGAGGTGATCCGGATGACGACGCAGTTCGAGTTCCGCCTCCTCGGCGCCGCTGCGCCCGCCGGTGAGCTGGATGCCGACCATCTGATCGCGATCGCGCAGAGCCTGAAGGAACTGGCGACGAAGCTCGGCCGCGCGGAAACCGGTGGGGAGCCCGTCGGACGCCCGACGTCCCGCACTCAGCGAGTGGCGAAGCTCACCATCGGGCTCGCGCCCGGAAGCACGCGCGTCTTGGTGCGACGCGCAGCCGACGTCAACGCGTTGCCATTCGACGTGGAAGAGGAGCGCGCGTTCGACGAGAAGTTTGAGGCGATCGTCAGCTCCATCGCGGCCGACGAGCGGCGGGACTGGATCACGGACACGCTCGCGCTCGCGGCGGAGGATCTTCGGGCGGCGTTGGAAAAGGCGGCGCCGAAGGTCGAGTTCATCGTCGGAGGCCGCTTGCACGAGGCGTTCTCGACGGCTGCGACTCATTCTGAGACCTGGCGGCTCGGCGATGGCGCTCCCGTTGATGAGTCGCTGACGTTCGTGGGGCGGCTTCGCGTGGTCAACCTCGACACCCAGCGGTTGCAGGTCACCGACGATCTCGGCACGAAGGTCACTCTGCCCAACGTCGTCAATGCCGATCGCGTTGGTGCCCTGCTCGGACAATACGTCGAGGTGGTCGGGAAACCAGATCGCGATGCGAGGGGCAAGCTGATCCAACTGCGAGATGCGGTGATCGAGGCGGCCTCACCGCTTCCGGCAGAAACCGGGTCGCGCGAACCGCTCACGCTGGACGCGATCCTGCAGAACGCACCGGGGCCCGGGCCAGGGCCGCTTCCCGGGCTGACGCCGGAAGAGGCGGACGCGTTGCTCCAGGCGATCGGACGTTGAGTGGGGGTGCGGGCGGCACTGCTGGACACGGACGTCTTCAGTGCGCTCTTCGTCTCCCCTCGAGAGACAGTCGTCAAGAGACAGCAGCCCGTGGAGACGTGGGAAGCTCTCCTGGTTGGCCATCGGGTGCTCGTCTCGTTCCAGACGAGAGCTGAGCTCCTCAGCGGCGCGCTCGCTGCCGGCTGGGGCGCACAGCGCGTCGCGCGATTGCGCGAGCGACTGGATGCGACGCCGACCGTCCACGACGACCGGGACGTCGTGGACGCCTATGCGCGGCTGAGCGCCGGTGCTCAAGTGTCCGGGCACGCGCTCGGCGCGCCCTCGCAGGTGGGAGACCGATGGGTCGCGGCCTGCGCCATCGCGAAAGGACTTCCGCTGTTGACGGGCAACCTTCGGCACTTCGCCGGGGCCCCGGGGCTTCAGCTCATCGATGCCGCGTCGTCCGCGGGCTGAGCGTGCCGGTACAGAAGTCTCTGCTCATCGCCAGTACCTCCGACGCCCACAGCACCCGGTAGTGGCCGAGCCGCTCTGTCATGCGCAGACGGGATCCCCGCCAGTGCTCAGCGAGAGCAGCCGAGTCTTCCGCCGAAGTGACGGCATCCTCCCGGTCGTGCACGATGAGCGCGGGCGCGAGGCGTCCCGCCCCCTGCTCCGCCTCGACGAGCGGCAGCACGTCGAAGGCGGCGAGCGGGCGGCCGATGCGCCGCTCGAACCGCGCTGCCAGGCCTGCCTTGACCGCGGGGCCGAGCGCGAGCGCATCCGCGAACACGTCGAGCATGCCGGCGCCGGTGGACGCCGGCGCGATGAGCACCTGCCGAGCGGGGGCGATGCCGTGGTGGTGCTGCGCCCACAGCACCGAGAGGCAGCCCATCGAGTGGGCGACGGTCAGGGTCGGGGCGCCGACGTGGTCGGCCACCGCGCGGTAGCTCTCGGCCATCTCGGGCAGCGTGCTCGAGCGAGGGCCGAGCGCGCCGCGGCCCGAACTGCCGTGCGCGAGCGCGTCGAACGCGACCACCTGGTAGCCCTGCTCGAGCAGCAGCGACACGAACGCGCCGAGCTGCTGCCACCAGCCGCCCCAGCCGTGCACGAGCGTCGCGATCGGCGCGGTCGGCTCGCCGAAGCGCACGCCGCGCACGGTCGATGAGCCGAGGGGGACGGCGAAGGGCGAGCCGCCGGAGGGGGCGCGTCGATCGCGCTGCGCGGGTGCCGGCGGTCGGCCGACCGAGAACCACAGCCGTTCGGCGAGCCGGGCTCCGGCTGCGGGGGCCGTCCGCTCCAGCGTCGCGAACGTGCTGCGGAGGAGGGCGGTCTGCGCGTTTCGCACGACCGTGCTTTTCTTCGGTGCCACGATGCTCCGTTCAGAGAAGGGGGTGGGATGGGGGTGGTTCGGGGGTGAGGACAGCTAGACGCGCTGCGGCTCGAGCAGCGCCTCGATCGCGCGCCACGTGCGCTCGCGCGCGAGCGGGTCGCGCATCATGCGGTGCGCGAAGTGGAAGCCGAGCATGTGGGAGTAGAGCACGTGGGCGAACTCGACGCTGTCGCTCTCGGGGAGGTCGCCGACCTCGACCGCCGAGCGGTGGATGCGCCGCAGCACCTCGTGGAACGCGGCGTGGTGCTCCGCGAGACGGTCGCGCACCGGTCCGTCCGGTGCGTCGTCGAGCTCGGTCGCGGCGGCGACGAACACGCACCCGCCCGGCAGCGAGAGATCGCCCAGGCCGTCCCAGCGCATCCATCGATCGATGACGCAGCGGATGCGGGGGAGGCCGGCCGGCTCGGCGAGCGCGGGCAGCACCACGACGTCGCGGAAGTGGTCGGCGGCGAAGTCGAGGATGTCGAGCTGCAGCCGCTCCTTGGAGCGGAAGTGCGCGTAGAGCCCGCTCTTCGACATCTCCATCGCCTCGGCGAGGCCGCCGATCGTGACGTGCGAGAGGCCGACGAGGCTCGCCTGGCGCAGCCCCGCACGCAGGATCGACCGGTTGGTCTCCTCGCCCTTGCTCATGGGGCAAGAAAAGCACGGTCGTGCTACGCCGTCAAGGGGCAGCGCGCCCCGGCGCGATCAGAGGAACTCGAGCGGGTCGAACTCGTCGATCGGGATGACGCGCACGCGCGGCAGGCGGCTGGTGAACGCCGCGACGTCGTACTCGAGGTCGAAGAACTCGACGCCCGGCACGTCCCGCAGCGAGCCGGCGAGGAACTCGCCGAACGCGAGGATGCCGATGCGGCGCTCGCCCCGCTCGGCGAGCCGCTGCATCTGCGGCGCGAAGTCGCCGTCGTGGCTCACGAGCATGACGTCGTCGCCGCGGTCGACGAGCGCCTCTGCGGTGCGCTGGATCGCGATGTCGACGACCTTGCCCTCCCCGCTCAGCGGCACCGGCTGGTAGCCCATGGAGATGAGCGCCTGCACGAACGAGATCGGCAGCTCGCTCGCGACGGCGAGGAAGAACAGGCCCTTCACCGGCTGCTGCCACGCCTGCTCGGCGTAGGCGAGCACCTTGTTCCACCGCGGCCGCTCCTGCGGCTCGGGGCGGCGCCCGAGCACCGAGACGCCGAGCGTCGCGTCGATGTTCTCGCCGTCGACGAGCAGGTAGGTGGCGCGGTCGCTCATGCCGCGACCCTATCGGCCGGCGACCGCCCGACCCCGGCAAGTGGAGGGTCGCGGGCCGGCGCGGCCGGGAGTACGTTCGGCGCATGAGCGCAGCACCGCGCGCCGCTCGGTCGCACCTCCGCCTGCTCGGCCTGATCGCGGGGGCGCTCTTCGGCGCCGCCGGGGTGCTCACGCCGTTCGCCCTCATGCTCGTGATCTCGCTGCTTGCGGGCCTCACGAGCCTCGGCGCGCAGCAGTGGCCCGGCTTGCTGCTCGGCATGCTCGTGCCGATCGCCGCGGCCGCCGTCAGCGGGCTCTGGCTGCGCCGCGCCGGCATCCCGAGCGCGGGCCGCGTGACCGCCGCCGCGGGCACGCTCGCGGCCCTCGCCGGGCTCGTGTCGACGCTGCTGCTCACGCCGCTGCTCATCGCGCTGCAGGCGGCGGGCGTCGCGATGGCCGACACCGAGGCGATGGCGCTGCTGCCGGCGCTCGCCGTCGTGCTCGGCGCGCTCGCGGGGGTGCTGCTGTGGCCGGCGCTCGCGCTCAGCCTCGGCGGCGCACCCGCCGGCGCCGCCGCGTAGCCGGCCGCTAGGAAGCCGGCTCGAGCTCCGACGCCGCCTCGACCCCGTCCATCGTCTCGGGCTCCTCCGCGATCGCCTCGACCGCCTCCGTGAGCTCGGGCTCGCGCGCCGGTCGCGGGTCGAGGTGGATCCCGGCGATCATGCAGCGCACCGAGCCGCCCGCGAGCTCGATCGTCGGGATGTCGATCGAGACGATCTCGCACGACTCCTCGATCACCGCGACCTGTTCGGGCGTCAGCGCGCGCCGCGCCCGCTCCGACATCGCCATGACGGTGCGACGGCGCCCGTCCGGCCAGCGCCCCGAGAGCTCGACCGTGTTGCCCGCGAACTCGCGCACCTGGTGCTCGGTGAGCTCGACGAGCTTGCGCCCGCACGCGCGCAGCCGCTCCCGCACCTCCTCGCGTCGCGACGCATCCGGGATCATCTCGAGCGCGAAGAGCGCCACCTCGGTGCCCACGCACGCGATGACGTTCGTGTGGTAGACCGGCACGCCGTCGCTGTCGACCGCGTCGAACACCATCGGCTCGTACTGGAAGTCGGTGCAGAACCGCTCGAGCACGTGCGTGTCGGCGCGGTGGCTGCGCGCCATGTAGGCGACGCGCGAGACGTGGTCGAGCACCATCGCGCCCGTGCCCTCGAGGAAGATGCCGTCGGGCTCGAGCCCCGAGTAGTCGACGATCGTCTGCACCCGGTAGGTCGACTTCAGCATCTCGAGCACGTCGGCGCGCCGCTCGTGACGGCGGTTGGATGCGTACATGGGGTAGACGGCGACGGCTCCGCCCGCGTGGGTGGAGAGCCAGTTGTTGGGGAAGACGCTGTCGGGGCGGGTGTGGTCCTCGTCCTCGAACACGTGCACCCGCACCCCCACGGCGCGGAGGGCGTCGGCGACCGCGTCCATCTCGGCGAGCGCCTTGGCGGCGACGTCGTCGATCGACTCGCCGGCATCGGGCTCCGACTGAAACGCGTTGTCGGCGGCGGTCGCCGGGTTGGGGCGGAACCGCAGCGCGCGGATCAGGATGACGGCGGAGGGGGCGACAGCGCTCACGATCGCTGAATGTAGCGGTGCGGGCGCGCGGTTTTCGGGCGTCGACGCAACGGGTCGGCGCGGCTCTCGCGGTGTGCGCTCGCGCGATCGCGATGCCACCATCGACGCATGGGTTCGACGGGCTGGCGGCGCGTCGCGCTCGCGCTGTTCGCGGTCGCGGTGCTCGCCCAGCTGCTCGTGCTCTACGCCCCCGATCCGCCCGAGGGTCTGCCCGGCGCGCCCGGCCTCGACAAGCTCGTGCACGCCGCGGTCTTCCTCGCGCCCGCGCTGCTCGGCGTGCTCGCCGGCATGCAGCCCCTCTGGCTCGGCGCGGCGCTCGTGGCGCACGCGCTCCTCTCCGAGCTCATCCAGCACTCCCTGCTCGCCGCACGATCGGGGGACGGGTGGGATGCGGTGGCCGACGTCGTCGGGGTCGCCGCCGGCCTCGCGGCGGGCTGGGCGCTGCGACGCCGCGCCGCGCACTCCGCCGCCGCCTGAGCGCCGCCGCGGCCCAGGGCATCCGGCCACCGGCTCGCGCCCGGGGCGGCGGAACTCAGCGACCTATGCAGATCGACCACAGGTCGCGTCGATACGGTGGCCAGTGCCCGACCGCGCCCATCCGCTCTCGACGGAGACCCCATGACTGGCAACGCGACCACCCGCTTCAGCAACGTCTCGCTGCTGTCGGTCGCGAGCACCCTGCCGAGCCGTGTGACGACCTCCGAGGACATCGAGCACCGCCTGGGCGACGCCCTGTCGCGGCTGCGGCTCAAGGGCGGGCTGCTGCGCCGCGTCGCAGGCGTGCTCGAGCGCCGCAACTGGGATGCGGCGGCGGGCGAGTCGGCCGACCGCGCGACGGTCGACGCGGGCCGCCGCGCCCTCGCGGAGGCGGGGGTCGAGCCCGGCCAGGTGGGGCTGCTCATCAACACGAGCGTCACGCGCAAGCACCTCGAGCCGTCGGTCGCCGTGCGGCTCCACCACGAGCTCGGCCTGCCGACGAGCGCCATCAACTTCGACGTCGCGAACGCGTGCCTCGGCTTCGTGAACGGCATGAGCCTCGCGAGCGGCATGATCGAGTCGGGCCAGATCGACTACGCGATCGTCGTGAACGGCGAGGACGCCGACGACATCCAGGTCAACACGATCGACCGCCTCCTGCGCGACGACGTCGACCGCACGGGGTTCCTCAGCGAGTTCGCGACGCTCACGCTCGGCTCCGGCTCGGCCGCCGCCGTGCTCGGCCGCACCGACCGGCACCCCGAGGGCCACCGCATCCTCGGCGGCGTCACCCGTGCGGCGACCGAGTTCCACGACCTGTGCGTCGGCAGCGTCGACGGCATGTACACGAACGCGAAGGCGCTGCTGAAGGGCGGGCTCGACCTCGTCGTCTCCGCCTGGCGCGAGGCGGCGCCCGAGTGGAACTGGTCGAAGATGGACCGCTACATCACCCACCAGGTCTCCTCGGTGCACACGAACGCCATCATCAAGGCGGCGGGCCTCGACCCGGCCCGCGTGCCCACGACGTTCCCGCGCCTCGGCAACGTCGGCCCCGCATCCATCCCCATCACGCTCGTCGAGGAGCGCGCCTCGCTGCAGCGCGGCGACCGCGTGCTGCTCATGGGCGTCGGCTCGGGCCTCAACACGGCCATGATGGAGCTCGCCTGGTGACTGCCCGCGACGCGTCGGCGGCGGCGCTGCCGCCGGCGGGGCTGCCGGGCCTCGACCCGTCGTGGAGCCGGCTCGTCGACGTGCCCGGCTCGGGGGCGGATGCGGGGGTCACCCGCACATGGCACGTGCTCGACACGCTCGGGGAGCTCGAGCGCCTCGGCGCGCCGGTCGCCGGCACGATCCTCGCCGTCCACGGGAACCCGACGTGGAGCTACCTGTGGCGGTCGCTGCTCGCCGCGTCCGTCGCTGTCGCCGCTGCCGGGCAGCCGGCGTGGCGCGTGGTCGCGGTCGACCAGCTCGAGATGGGCTTCTCGGAGCGCACGCCGGTGCGCCGCACGCTCCCGCAGCGCGTCGCCGACCTGGCAGGGCTGACGGATGCGCTGGCCCTGGAGGGCCCGGTCGTCACGCTCGGGCACGACTGGGGCGGCGTCGTCTCGCTCGGCTGGGCGGTCGACCACCCGGAGCGGCTCGTCGGCGTCGCGCTGCTCAACACCGCGATCCACCACCCGGAGGGCGTGCCGATCCCCGCGCCGCTGCGGCTCGCGAGCGCCCGTGGCGTGCTCGCCGCCTCGACGGTCGCCACGACCGCGTTCCTCGACACGACGCTCTCGCTCGCCTCGCCGAAGCTGCCGCGCGACGTGCAGGACGCGTACCGGGCGCCCTACCGCTCCGCCGCTCGCCGGCACGGCATCGGGCAGTTCGTCGCCGACATCCCCGCCTCGTCGGCGGATGAGAGCCGGCCGGAGCTCGACCGCATCGCCGAGGGCGTCGCCCAGCTCGACGCGCCCGCGCTGATGCTGTGGGGACCAGCCGACCCGATCTTCAGCGATCGCTACCTCGACGACCTCGTCGACCGGCTGCCGCACGCCGACGTGCACCGCTTCGAGGGCGCGGGCCACCTCGTCGCCGAGGACCGCCCCTACGCGCCGGCGATCCTCGAGTGGCTCGGCCCCGCCCCCGCTGCCCCCGCTCGTCGAGCAGGCGCCGAAGGCGCCGCATCGAGACGCACCGACGAGGCGTTCTCGCCCCTCTGGGCGAATCTCGACGCCCGCGCGACCGACGACGGCGTCGCCGTCATCGACATGGCCGCCCGCGGCGGCAGCACCCGCCGCGTGAGCTGGCGCCAGCTCCACGACCGCGTGCTCGACCTCGCCGCCGGCCTCCACGAGCTCGGCGTGCGCCGCGGAGACCGCGTCTCGCTGCTCGTGAGCCCCGGCCCCACGCTCACTGCCGTCATCTACGCGTGCCTCCGCATCGGCGCGGTCGTCGTCGTCGCCGACGCCGGCCTCGGCGTCAAGGGCCTCACGCGGGCCGTGCGCGGCGCGTGGCCCGACGTCATCATCGGCGAGCGGCTCGGCCTCACCGCCGCCCGCGCGCTCGGCTGGCCCGGCGTGCGGATCTCGGCCGAGCGGCTGCCCCGCGCGGCGAAGGCCGCGCTCGGCGTCTCGCACAGCCTCGGCCAGGTCGCCACGCTCGGCGCCGCCATGCGCTCCCGCGGCTACGCCGCGCCGCCCGAGCCGAGCGCCGACGACGACGCCGCGATCCTGTTCACCTCCGGCTCCACGGGGCCCGCGAAGGGCGTCGTCTACCGGCACGGGCAGCTGAGCGCCCTCCGCGACGTGCTCGCCCGCCACCTCGGCATCACGCCCGAGACGGGCCTCGTCACGGGCTTCGCCCCCTTCGCGCTCCTCGGCCCCGCCCTCGGCACGCGCTCGGCGACTCCCGACATGGACGTCTCGGCGCCCCGCACCCTCACCGCGACGGCGGTCGCCGCGGCGGTCCGCGAGTCCGACGCGCGCATCGTCTTCCTCTCGCCCGCGGCGGTGCGCAACGTCGTGGAGACGGCGGATGCGCTCGGTCCCGACGAGCGGGCGGCGCTCGCCCGCGTGCACACGGTGCTCTCCGCCGGCGCCCCCATCGGCGAGCCGCTGCTCGCCTCGATCGCCGCGGTGATGCCGAACGCGACGCCGCACACGCCCTACGGCATGACCGAGTGCCTGCTCGTGACCGACGTGACGCTCGACGGCACCCGGGCCGCCGCATCCGCCCCCGACGCCGGCGTGTGCGTGGGGGCTCCGATCGGCGACAACCGCGTGCTCGTGAGCGCGCTCGACGCCGACGGCCGCGCGACGGGCGAGCCGAGCGCCGAGCCGGGCGTGCTCGGCGAGATCGTCGTCTCGGCGCCCCATCTCAAGGACCACTACGACCGCCTCTGGCTCACCGACCGCGCGGCGACGCGCGACACGGAGCAGCTCGACGCGGCCGACGGCCGCCGCTGGCACCGCACGGGCGACCTCGGCCACCTCGACGCCGAGGGGCGCGTGTGGGTCGAGGGGCGCACGCAGCACGTCATCGTCACGGCCGACGGCCCGGTCGCCCCGGTCGGGCCCGAGCAGGACGCCGAGTCGGTCGACGGCGTGCGCCGCGCCGGCGTCGTGGGCGTCGGCCCGCACGGGCTGCGGCAGGCGGTCGCGGTCGTCGAGACGATCCCGTCGGCGGCGAAGCCGGGTCTCGCCGACCCCGAGCTCGCCGCCGCCGTGCGCGAGCGCTCGCGCGTGCCGCTCGCGGCGGTGCTCGCGGTGCCCCAGCTGCCCACCGACATCCGCCACAACTCCAAGATCGACCGCTCGCGCCTCTCGGCATGGGCCGAGCGCGTGCTCGCGGGCGAGCGGACGGGCGCGCCGTGACGGTGCTCGTCACCGGCGCCTCGGGCTTCCTCGGCCGCGCGGTCGCCGCCCAGCTCGTCGCCGAGGGCCACGACGTGCGCACGCTGCAGCGACGCCCCTCCGGCGTGCCGGGGGTGACGGATGCGCTCGGCTCGGTCACCGACGCGGCCGCCGTCGAGCGCGCGGTCGACGGCGTCGACGCGGTCGTGCACCTCGCCGCGAAGGTCTCGCTCGCGGGAGAGGCGTCGGAGTTCCGGGCGATCAACGTCGCCGGCACGCGCTCGCTCCTCGACGCCGCGGAGCGCGCGGGCGTGCGCCGCTTCGTGTTCGTCTCGTCGCCGTCGGTCGCGCACGCGGGCGCGGCGCTCGCGGGGGTCGGGGCCGAACCGGCCTCGCCCGAGCGGGCGCGCGGCCTCTATGCGCGCACGAAGGCGGAGGCCGAGCTGCTCGCGCTCGCGCGCGACTCCGAGGCGATGCGGGTCGTCGCGGTGCGGCCCCACATCGTCTGGGGGCCGGGCGACACGCAGCTCATCGAGCGGGTCGTCGACCGGGCGCGCCAGGGGCGGCTGCCGCTCCTGAACGGCGGCACCGCGCTCATCGACTCGACCTACGTCGACAACGCCGCGAGCGGCATCGCGGCGGCGCTCCGCCGCGCCGAGCACGCGCACGGTCGCGCGTTCGTGCTCACGAACGGCGAGCCGCGCCCCGTCGGCGACCTGCTCGCAGGCATCTGCCTCGCCGCCGGCGTGCGTCCGCCGCGCTGGAGCGTGCCCGCCGGGCTCGGCCGCGCGGCCGGAGCAGCGGTCGAGGCCCTCTGGTCGATCCGCCCGGGCGCCGACGAGCCGCCCATGACGCGGTTCCTCGCCGAGCAGCTCTCGACCGCGCACTGGTTCGACCAGCGCGAGACGCGCGAGGCGCTCGACTGGGCGCCGGCCGTCTCGATCGACGAGGGCCTCCGCCGGCTCGCGCAGCACTACCGCGCGCGCTGAGCCGGCGAAGGCCCTCGAGATCGCTCGCGTCAGCGCGCGATGATGCCGCTCGCGTCGGTCACCGGCTGCAGCCGGCGCAGCTGCGTCACGTGGCGCGGCTCGAGCTCCTCGAGCGTCGAGACGCCGAGCAGCGCCATCGTGCGCTCGATCTCGGTGCGCAGGATCGCGATCGTGCGGTCGACGCCCTGCCGCCCGCCGGCCATGAGCCCGTAGAGGTAGGCGCGGCCGATGAGCGTGAACTTCGCGCCGAGCGCGACCGACGCGACGATGTCGGCGCCGTTCATGATGCCCGTGTCGATCATGACGGTCGCGTCGCGGCCGACCTCGCGGACGACCTGCGGCAGCAGGTGGAACGGCACGGGGGCGCGGTCGAGCTGGCGGCCGCCGTGGTTCGAGAGCACGATGCCGTCGACGCCGAGGTCGATGAGCCGCACTGCGTCGGGCACGTTCTGCACGCCCTTCACGACGAGCTTGCCCGGCCACATGCCGCGGATGACCTCGAGGTCCTCGTACGAGATGGTCGGGTCCATCGCCGAGTTCAGCAGCTCGCCGACCGTGCCGCCGGTCGTCGACAGCGACGCGAACTCGAGCTTCGGCGTCGTGAGGAAGTCGAACCACCACCACGGCCGCGGCACGGCGTTCAGGATCGTCTTGACCGACAGCTGCGGCGGGATCGAGAAGCCGTTGCGGGTGTCGCGCAGCCGGGCACCGGCGACGGGCGTGTCGACCGTGAACATGAGCGTGTCGAAGCCCGCGGCCGCGGCGCGCTCGACGAGGCCGTACGAGATCTCGCGCTGCCGCATGACGTAGAGCTGGAACCAGTTGCGGCCGGTGGGGTTCACCGCCTTGACGTCCTCGATCGTCGTGGTGCCGAGCGTCGAGAGGGTGAAGGGGATGCCCGCGGCGGCCGCCGCGCCGGCGCCGGCCGTCTCGCCCTCGGTCTGCATGAGCCGCGTGAAGCCCGTCGGCGCGATGCCGAACGGCAGCGCGCTCGGGCCGCCGAGCACGGTCGTCGACGTGTCGACGTGCTCGGCCGGGCGCAGGATGTCGGGGTGGAACTCGACGTCCTGGAACGCCTGGCGGGCGCGCGCGAGCGACACCTCGCCGTCGGCGGCGCCGTCGGTGTAGTCGAACGCGGCCGCCGGCGTGCGGCGCTTCGCGATCGCCCGCAGGTCGTCGATCGTGAGCGCGGCGCTCAGCCGGCGCCGGCGCGCGTCGAGGTCGGGCTTCTTGAACTGCATGAGCTCCATGAGCTCGCGCGGGTTGGGCAGCTGGCGCTTCACCATGGTGTGCCTCCTGAGGTTCCTGGGGTGCGGATGCGTCGGGTCGCTCAGCGCACGAGGGCGTCGGCGGGCGCGTCGAGGGCGGTGGGCTCGCGGTGCGCGACGTGCTTGATGAAGAACGACGCGATCACCGAGAGCGCGGCGCACGCGGCGACGTAGACGGCGATCGGCCACCACTGGCCGCCGCTCGCCTCGAGCAGCGCCGCGGCGATGAGCGGCGCGGTGCCGCCGAAGACGGCGGCGCCCACCTGGTAGCCGAGCGTCGCGCCGGTGTAGCGCACCTCGGGGCTGAAGCTCTCGGCGATGAGCGTGCCGAGGATCGCGTTCACGCTGCCCCACAGGATGCCGAACGCGAAGATCGTCGCGGCGAAGACCGCCCACGTCTCGCCGATGTTGAGCACCCAGTAGTACGGCACGACGAGCACGATCGTCGCGAGCGCCGAGAAGCGGTAGAGCACCGCGCGGCCGACCCGGTCGGAGAGGTGGCCGAAGAACGGCATCCAGATCGTCGCGACGAGCGCTGCCGCGGCGACGGCGAGCAGCACGGTGTTCTGGCGCACGTCGAGGATGTTCGTCGCGTACGCGATGACGTAGGTGCCGAAGATGTAGAAGGGGCCCGTCTCGGCGGCCTTCGCGCCGATCGCGACGAGCACGGCGCGCCAGTGCTTCGTCAGCACCTCCTTGATCGGCAGGCGCAGCTGCGCGCCGGTCTCGCGGATGCGCTGGAACTCCGGCGTCTCGTCGAGGCCGTTGCGGATCCACAGGCCGATGAAGACCAGCACGATCGAGCCGACGAACGGCACGCGCCAGCCCCACGAGAGGAACTGGTCCTCGGGCAGCAGGGTGAGGAGCGCGACGACCGCCGAGGCGAGCAGCAGGCCGAGCGAGATGCCCATCTGCGGCACAGCGCCGTAGAGGCCGCGCCGGTGCTTGGGCGCGTACTCGTAGGCGAGCAGCAGCGCGCCGCCCCACTCGCCGCCGATGCCGATGCCCTGCAGGATGCGGAACAGCAGCAGCAGGATGGGCGCGGCGATGCCGATCGCCGCGTAGTCGGGCAGCAGGCCGATCGCGACGGTGCCGCCGCCCATGAGCATGAGCGTGAGGAAGAGCGTCTTCTTGCGGCCGATGCGGTCGCCGATGTGGGCGAAGACGATGCCGCCGACGGGGCGGAAGAAGAACGTGAGCGAGAACGACGCGTACGCGAGCATCGTCGAGAGGAACGGGTCATCCGTCGGGAAGAACGTCTTGTTGAAGACGAGCGCCGCCACCGTGCCGTAGACGAGGAAGTCGAACCACTCGATGACGCTGCCCGAGAGGCTGCCGATCAGGACGCGGTAGTTGAGCCGCTCCCGCGGCGCGGCGGAGGTCGTGCTGGACAAGTGCTCTCTCCTTCGAGAAGCGACCGCTCGCGGTCGTCGGGCGTCGATGCTGTGTGGTCGAACCATGTGGTCAGACCACAGTGACCGTAGACGACCGGGCAGGCCGCGGTCAACTGGCGGATGCGCGGGCGCGGCTCCGGCGCGTCGGCGTCAGTCGGGCGCGGGGGCGCTCCGCGACGTCTCGCGGTAGTAGCCGCGGATGTGCTCGCGCAGCCGCTGCGCCGCGCCCGCACGGTCATCGGCGCGCAGCCGCTCGAGGATCCCGCGGTGCTCGGACCGCAGCCGCGCGGCGGTCGCCGCCCAATCGGGGAGCGCCTCCGCGCGCTCGAGCGTGTGATCCGCGATCGACGTGCGCATCGCATCCATCAGCGTCGAGATGAGCGGGTTGCCCGCCGCGCGCGAGAGCGTCACGTGGAACTCGGCGTCGAGCTGCAGGAAGTCGGCGACCGGCAGCTCCGAATCCTCCATGCGGGCGAGCAGCGCCTCGGCGCCCGCCCAGTCGCCCTGCGCGACGTCGGCGTGCTCGGCGCTCCACGTCTCGAGCAGCAGCCGCCCCTCGAGGATGTGGGCGTGGTCGACGTGCCTCGTCGCGAGCTGCATGCTGAGGGCGAGCGCGAGCGCCTGCTCGGGGGCGGCGGTCACGATCGTCCCCGAGCGCGGGCCCGAGCCGGTCGACGTGCGGATGGTGCCGAGCGCCTCGAGCACGCGCAGCGCCTCGCGCAGCGAGCCGCGCGAGACGTGCAGCGTCTCGGCGAGCGCCCGCTCGCTCGGCAGGTGGTCGCCGATCGCGAGGCGACCGCTCTGCAGCTCGGCCGTCACCCAGCTCATGACCGTCTCGTGCACCTTCATCGTGGGTCGAGTATCGCAGTGGCCGTGCCGGGCGGAGCACCCGCGGGCACGGCTGCCCGGCAGCCGGGACACGCGCCGTGCCGCTGACCCGACGCCCGGTCGGGCTACGCTCGCCGCGTGGACGCGATGGCGCGGGACGGGCTCGACGAGGCTGCCGACGCGGCGGCGCGCGCGCTGCCGCCCGAGGC
>NZ_JANQCH010000279.1 GCF_024723325.1 Agrococcus sp. HG114 | reverse complement strand
GGCATCGCGAGCTGCACGCGCTCGTCGCCCATCCAGCCCGCGCCGGGCGGCAGCGTCGCGTCGTGCAGCTGGCCGGCGCCGCCCGCGACGATGTGCTCCTGCCGGCTCGCGATGCGCAGCAGCACGCGCGCCTCGGCGAGGGACGCCAGCTGGCTCATCGCGCTCGAGACGCGGCGGGCGGTGAGCGCGACGGGCGCCCGCTCGCGCATGCGGCGCGCGAGCAGATGGCCGACCGCGGCCTGGTGCTCCTCGCCGAGCCGCGCGAGCTGCAGGTCGAGGTCGTCGACGACGAGGGGGCCCGGCTCGAGCAGCGCATCCCACAGCGCGTCCTCGCGGTCGATGACCGGCACGCCCAGCTGCCCCGCGACGAGCTGGGCGAGGCTCGACCGCCCGCTCGCCGCTCCCCCGACCGCCAGCAGCGGTCCGTCGACCGCCGGGCGCCACAGCACCGGGTCGACGGCCTGGCGCGACGGGCGGTCGACGAGGCCGAGCCGCAC
>NZ_JANQCH010000278.1 GCF_024723325.1 Agrococcus sp. HG114 | reverse complement strand
GCGCATGGCGGCCGCCGAGGCGCTCACCGCCGCGCGGCTGCTGCTGCCGCTCGGCACCGCGCTCGCCGAGGGGACGCTGCGCACCCTCGCCGCGCACCAGGGCCTGCGGCACGACCCCGCGACCGGCGAGGAGCCGGGCCGGATGCCCGAGGAGCTGCCCGCGCACCGACCGGTCGACAGGCCGCCCGAGCTCGAGCCCACGAGCTACCACGGCGCCATCGCGCCGACGCCCCTGTGGATCGTGCTGCTGCACGACGCCTGGCGCGCGGGGCTGCCGCTCGAGGCGGTGCGCGAGCTGCGCACGGGACTCCACGCCGCGCTCGGCTGGCTGCACGAGCGCGTCGGCGAGGGCTTCCTGCTCGACGAGGCGCGCTCGGCGCTCGACGACCAGGGCTCCTCGCACCCCGGAGGGGCGCCGACGGATGCGCCCGTCGCGAGCGCGCGACTCCAGGCGCTCGCCTGCCGGGCCGGCCTCGGCGCCGCGGCGCTGCTCGACGC
>NZ_JANQCH010000277.1 GCF_024723325.1 Agrococcus sp. HG114 | reverse complement strand
CGGCCGCCGCTGCGGGGCGCCGGGAGCTCGATCGGGCTGCGCCGACGGCTGAGCTGAGGGCGCGCGGGCCGCGGCCGCCGCTGCGGGGCGCCGGGAGCTCGATCGGGCTGCGCCGAGGGCCGAGCCGCCATGGCGGCCGAGGACCCGCGCAGGCCGATCGGGCTTCCCCCGGGCGGCGCGCCGGGCGACGGCGCCGACCGCGCGGGTCGCGACCGCCCCGGTTGCGCTCGATGACGCTGAGCGAGCCGCGGGCCGCGCAGTGCGGCTGGGCTGCCGCTCAGCGTCATCGAGCGCTGCCGGTCGGCGGCTCAGGTCGAGAGCGACGCCTGGGCGAGCACCGCGCGCGTGTGCGGGCCGACGCCCGCGTCGAGCGCGGTGTGGAGGTCGGCGAGCTCGTCGACGTCGAGCCGCAGCCCCGTGCCCGGCGCGATCGGCAGCTCGACGTGCCCCGCCTGCCGGTGCCGCTCCGCCGAGCCGGGGCCGAAGCGCGGGCGCAGCGCATCCG
>NZ_JANQCH010000276.1 GCF_024723325.1 Agrococcus sp. HG114 | reverse complement strand
GCCCACGGCCGTCGCAGCGGCGTCGGCCACGGTCGCCGGCGCAGCGCCCGCGGCCACCGTCGCAGTCGACCCCGCTGCGACGGCCGACGCCGCTACCGCGACAGCCGACGCCGCCGCGACAGCCGATGCCGCCGACCCCGCCGCAGGTATATGTGCAACGGCTCCCAACGGCGCTGGTTCGGAGCCGAAGCGCATATACCTGTCGCCACGAGGGAGCAGTGGCGCGCCGCTCACCGGGCTCGACGAGCGCGCGTGGCGCTCGCGCGTCGCGTGGTGCCCGCAGGACGCGTACGTCTTCGACTCGACGCTGCGCGGGAACCTGCTGCTCGCCCGCTCGCGCGACGACGCCCCCGATGCGGCGACGCTCGAGGATGCGCTCTCACGCGCTGGGCTCGGCCCGCTGCTCGCCTCGCTCGGCGACGGGCTCGACACGCGCGTGGGCGCCGGCGGCTCGGCGCTCTCGGGCGGCGAGCGCCAGCGGCTCGCGGTCGCGCGGGCGCTCCTCACC
>NZ_JANQCH010000275.1 GCF_024723325.1 Agrococcus sp. HG114 | reverse complement strand
AGCGGCACCTGCGCGCCGTGCCGGCGCCGTCGCCCGGCGCGGCCGCGCGTCGCGCGCCACGGCTGGTGCACGGCATCGTCGCGCTCGTCGGGCTCGCGGCGATCGTGTGCGCGCAGCTCGGGCTCTCCGTGGTCATCAGCGAGGGCGCCTACCGCATGAGCGCCCTGCAGGCGGAGTCGACGACCCTCGCGCGCGCCGAGCAGCGCGTGGCCGAGGACCTCGCCGTGCTCTCGTCGCCGCAGCACGTCGCGGTCGCGGGCGCGGAGCTCGGCATGCTCGCCGGGCAGCCCTCGCAGTTCCTGCGGCTCGCGAGCACCTCGACCGCAGGCGGCCCCGACGCGCTGCACATGCAGGTGCCCGCCGCGGACGCGTTCGGCATGTACGTGCCGAACGCCCTGCTCGCCGAGCAGCCGCAGGCTGCCTCGACGGTCGAGAGCGTCCAGCGGGCCGCGGTCGAGCCCTACCCGGGCATGCTGCTGCCCGCGGGGGACTCGGCCCCCGCGCCCGACCCGGCC
>NZ_JANQCH010000274.1 GCF_024723325.1 Agrococcus sp. HG114 | reverse complement strand
CGACGCGCTCGACCGGCCGGTGCGTCGCGACCTCGCCGCCGGAGAGCGGCTCGCGGAACGCGATGTTCAGCTGCACGGGGCCGGGCTCCGTGTGCGCGCCGTCGCGCCAGCCGAGCGCGGCCCGCACCGCACGGACGGCGTCGTCCTCGGGCTCGAGCAGCGCATCCGCCCCCACGTCGAGCACGACGCGGGCCGCATCGCCGAAGATGCCCGGCTGCCGGGTGGTCTGGTTCGAGCGGATGCCGTGCAGCTCGCTCGGCCGGTCGGCGGTGATCGCGATGAGCGGCACGTCGCTGTGGTGCGCCTCGAGCATCGCCGGGTGCAGGTTCGCGAGCGCCGTGCCGCTCGTGACCACCATCGCGACCGGGCGGCGCGTCTCGCGCGCGAGGCCGAGCGCGAGGAAGGCGGCGCTGCGCTCGTCGATGCGCACGTGCAGGTGGAGCGCGCCCTCGCGCGCGAGGCGGGCGACGGCGAGCGCGATCGCCTGCGAGCGCGAGCCCGGGCTCACGACGACGTCGGCGACCCC
>NZ_JANQCH010000273.1 GCF_024723325.1 Agrococcus sp. HG114 | reverse complement strand
GTGCTCGCCGCCGCCGCCGAGGCCGCGGCCGCCGGCGCGGTCGCGACCGAGCCGCTCGTCGCCCACAAGGGGCGCGCGTCGTACCTCGGCGAGCGCGCGGTGGGGCACCGCGACCCGGGGGCGGAGTCGACCGCGCTCATGCTGCGCGCGGCCGCGGAGACGGCATGACGGTCGGGCTCGCGATCGTCTCGCACTCCCAGCGCCTCGCCGAGGGCGTCCGGGAGGTCGCGGCGCAGATGGCGCCCGGGGTCGCGATCGTCGCCGCGGGCGGCACCGACGACGGAGGCATCGGCACGAGCTTCGATCGCGTGCAGCGCTCGCTCGTCGAGGCCGACTCCGGCGACGGCGTCGTGGTGCTGTGCGACCTCGGCTCCGCGGTGCTGACTGCCCGCACGGCGCTCGACTTCGCCGAGGCCGCCGAGCGCATCCGCATCGCCGACGCGCCGCTCGTGGAGGGCGCGGTCGCCGCGGCGGTCGCGGCCGAGGGCGGCGCCGCGCTCGAGCGCGTGCTCGCCGACGCGCGCGG
>NZ_JANQCH010000272.1 GCF_024723325.1 Agrococcus sp. HG114 | reverse complement strand
GCGCCGCGCCGCGCCGACCGCCCCGCCGATGACCGCCGCGACGATGCCGAGCACGACGCCCAGCAGCAGCCCGCCGATGAGCGCGACGAGCGGGATCGGCCAGCCGTCGAGCCACGTCGCGGTGCCCTCGACCTGCGGGATGGCCGGCGCGACCATGCCCCAGACCGGCAGCAGCACGGGGAGCAGCAGCCAGATCCCGCCGATCACGGCGACGATCAGCGCGAGCCACTGGATCGCGGCGAGCAGCGGCCACCACCACGAGGCGCGGGCGCCGAGGTCGGTGCGGGCGACCGCCCGGTCGAGCTCCGACGGCAGCGACTCGAGCGCATCCGCCGCGTGCTCGTGGATCGCAGCCCGCCACCCCTCGCCCAGCCCAGCGGCGGCCGAGTCGGCGTAGGCGCGCACGGCGGTGCCGGCCTGCGCGCGCTGCGCCGCGTTCATCGGCGGCAGGCTCGTGCGGTGCACCTCGGCGTCACGGCCCGCGTCGCGGCCGTACGAGAGGTGCAGCCGGCGCAGCGGATCGGGCGCGAGCCGCAGCATCCACG
>NZ_JANQCH010000271.1 GCF_024723325.1 Agrococcus sp. HG114 | reverse complement strand
CCAGCCGCAGGCTCGCCCGGCGTACGCCCGCTGCGCCCGCGCGCCAGCACCTGCGCGATGACCAGCGACGCGATCGCGACCCCCGCGCTCGCGATCGCCGCGGTCCCGAGCGCCGCCGGGTGCGGGCTGAGCGCCGCGAGGGCGGCCCAGGCGATCGCGACCGGCAGGGCGAGGCGCAGATCGCGCATCAGAGCGTCACGAGGGGCGTGAGCGTCGCGAGCAGCGCGGGCCCGATGCCGGGCACGTCGTCGAGCTGCGCGATGTCGGTGAACGGGCCGTGCTCGTCGCGGTGGGCGACGATCGCCGTCGCGAGCGAGGGCCCGACGCGCGGCAGCGCCTCGAGCACCGCCTGGTCGGCGCGGTTGAGCGAGACGAGGCCGCCCGCTCCCCCGCCCGAGCCCGTTGCCGGTGCGCTCGCCGACGCCGCCTGCTCCTCGAGCGTGGGCACGTCGAGCTGCTCGCCGTCGACCACCGCTCGCGCGAGGTTCAGCGCGCCCGGGGCCGCCTCGGCGCTCGTGCCGCCCGCGCGCGCGAGCGCGTCGAGCACGCGCGCGCCGGCCGGCAGCCGGTACACCC
>NZ_JANQCH010000270.1 GCF_024723325.1 Agrococcus sp. HG114 | reverse complement strand
TTATAAGACACGGGGCGGCGCGACCGCGGGGCGGCCCCGTCGGACGCCGCCCCCCGCCTCGAGCAGGCAGGAGCGGACGCGCGCATGCGCGAGCTCGCCGAGCGCGTCGACCGAGCGGTGTTCGCGCCCCGACAGCCGAGCGAGCCGGAGGTCGAGGCGGCGTGGGCGCTCAGCGACGCGGTGCTCGCGGAGCGCGACGAGGGCGCAGGGCGCGTCCGACCGCTGCTGGCCCGCCTCAACCCCGCATCGCTCGCGCGGCGGTAGGGCGCCGCGCCCGCCTCCACAGGTGCCGCACCCGCCGGCTCGCGGGCCCGCCCGGTGCGTCATCCTGCGCGCATGGAGACCCGCATCGACCTGCCGCGTCCCCCCGCCGAGCCGGAGCCCGCGTCCTTCCCGCTGCTCGCGAGCCTCGCGCCCGTGCTCGGCGCGGCCGCGATGTGGCTCCTCCTGCAGACGCCGACCGTGCTCGTGTTCGCGCTCCTCGGCCCGGTCATCGCGCTCGCGAGCCTCGGCGACGGTCGCCGCGTGCGCCGGCAGCGCCGGCGGCGCGAGGCGGCGCGCTGGCGAGCCGAGCTCGCC
>NZ_JANQCH010000026.1 GCF_024723325.1 Agrococcus sp. HG114 | reverse complement strand
GCTCGCTCGCGGGGGCGGCGCCGACGCCCCGGCGCTCGCTGCGTGGCGGGAGCTCGACCTGCTCGCCGAGGCGGCGCCGATCGTGCCGCTCGCGCCGTTCGCCGAGTCGCCGCTCGCGCACGATGCGCTCGGGCTCGTCATGCCGCGCGTCGCCGACGCGCTCAGCGCGCGGGGCGTCTCGCTCGACGAGGTCGCGCGCGACCTCGCGCCCGTCGCGACGCCGCGCGACCTCTCGACCAACCTCGGGCTCGTCACCGTGCTCGCCGATGCGATGCCGCGCGACCCCGCGCCCATCCCGGCGATCGCCGTGATCATGCACGTCCACTACGTCGACATGCTCGACGAGCTGCTCGCCCGGGCGGACCGCCTGCCGCCCCACCGCCTCGTGGTCACGACGTCGGATGCCGAGCGGGGCGCCGCGCTCGAGCGGCGCCTCCGCGAGCTCGGGCGCGAGGCGGAGGTCCGGGTCGCGGCCTCGAACCGCGGGCGCGACATCTCCGCGTTCCTGATCGGCTGCCGCGACGTGCTCGAGGACCCGTCGGTCGAGCTCGTCGTGAAGCTGCACTCGAAGCGCAGCCCCCAGGTCGGCGGCATGGCGGGGCGCTCGTTCGCCGCGCTGCTGCTCGACAACCTGCTGCCCTCCGAGGGCCACGCGGCGCAGCTCGTCGAGCTCTTCGCGCGCGACTCGCGGCTCGGCATCGCGCTGCCGCCGATGGTGCACGCGTGGTACCCGACCCTCGGCCGCGCGTGGTTCACGAACCGGCCCGCCGCGCGCGCGCTCGCCGCCCGGCTCGGCATCGCGACGCCGCTCGACGAGGCGAGCCCCATCGCCCCCTACGGCTCGATGTTCATCGCCCGGCCGGCAGCGCTGAAGCCGCTCGTCGCGGGCGGCCTCGACTGGCGCGAGTTCCCCGACGAGGGCGAGTACATGGACGGCAGCCTCGCGCACGTCGTCGAGCGCCTCTTCGTGCCGGCGGCCCTCTCCGAGGGCTACTCGTTCCGCACCGTGCTGTCGGCGCGCTGGGCGGCGACGTCGCACGCGACCCTCGAGCACAAGCTCGACGCGGCCGAGGCGAGCATCGAGCGGCGCATCGCCCGCAAGGTGCAGCGCGTGCCGTGGAAGCTCGGGCGCGTCGCCCGCAGGATCGACCCGCGCCGCTGACGCTGGAGCCCGCGAGGGCGCGGGGGTCTCACCAGAGCCCCAGCCGCATGCACGCGGCGACGATCCGCGCCTCCCGGGGGTTGCGGCGCATCCACCGCGCCCGACGCGCGAGCCGCCACTGCTCGCGCCTGCCGAGCCGCATGATGCGCACGATGTCGGCGAGCGCTGGGTCGGGCTCCGGCTGGAGGGCGAGCACGATCTCGCCGACCCGGGTGGCGTGCGCGCGCAGCCAGCCGTTCACGATCCGGCCGCCCCGCTCGAGCGCCGCCGCGAGGCCGCGGTTCGCGCCCAGCACGTTCGCATCGTGCTGCCGGTACTCCACGGTCGGCTGCGGGTCGATGTGCCAGCGCAGCCCCGCCCCTCGCACGATCGCGTAGATCAGCCAGTCGTGGGCGCCGACGTCCGCAGTGCGCGGGTCGTCGCGCAGCACGCGGTGGACGAGGGCGGCGGCGTCCGGCGCGAGCAGGAACGTCGAGCCGGGGCCCGCGCTCTCGAGCAGGTAGTCGAAGCGCACCTGCGGTCGGCTCTTCACGATCGTCGTCCGCCGGCCCCGCTCGTCGAACATCACGACATCGGACGACACCGCGGCCGGCCCCTCGCGCAGCAGCTCGAGCTGGCGCGCGAGCCGGCCGGGCAGCCAGCGATCGTCCTGGTCGGCGAGGCCCACGGCGTCGAACGGCGACGGGTCGACGTCGATGAGCAGCCGCCGGAAGTTGCCGTGCGCCGATCCCTGCCGCGTCGGCGGCAGCAGCACGAGCCGGTCGTCGGTCGCGGCGCGCTGCGCGAGCAGTGCCGGCGTCGCGTCGGTCGACGCGTCATCAGAGGCGAAGACGGTGACGTCGACGCCCTCCTGCCCGAGGATGGTGTCGAGCTGCTCGTCGAGGTAGCGCTCGCCGTCGTGGGTGGCGAGCAGGATCGCCACGCGAGGACGCTGCGGCATGCCCGGTCTACGCGGGGACGCGGTCGAAGGCGACGGGGGTGGCGACGGGCCCCGCGGTGCGGTCGCCCGCGACCACGCGGAAGCGCGCCGCGTCCTGCATCCGGAGGAGCTCGGTCTCCTCGCCGTTGTAGAGCGCGATCGTGACGGTGTACTCGCCCGGCCCGATCTGCGCGTCCGGGAGGCTGAACCGATAGCGGGCGCGCCCCTCGAGCGGATCCACGCCGATCCGCATCCGGTCGGTCGTCGTGAAGAGCACGAGCTGGCCGAGCGGGTTCGAGATCTGCATCGCGCAGTTCCAGCGCTCGAGCCGCTGCTTCGCGTCGACGGAGACCTCGACCGCGATGTCGTCGCCGGTAGCGAAGCTCGAGCGGGGGCGCCCGTCCGCGCCGACCACGGCCACCGCGCCGCCCTCGACGCGCTCCCGCACGACCGGCGCCGCGGCCTCGACGGGAGCGTGCGCGCGCTCCGCCGCGCGTGCCGCCTCGAACTCCCGCTGCGTGCGGAAGCCGCCGCGCAGCAGCTCGACCGCGTCGGTCGGGTCGCCGTCGAACACGACGCTGCCCTTCGCGAGCACGACGCCGCGCGTGCACAGGTCGGTGATCTGGCTCATCGTGTGCGTCACGAGCACGATCGTGCGCCCCTCCTGCTGGAAGGCGCGGATCTTGTCGAGGCACTTCTGCTGGAACGCCTCGTCGCCCACCGCGAGGACCTCGTCGACGAGGAGCAGGTCCGGGTCGACGTGGACCGCGACGGCGAAGGCCAGCCGGACGTACATGCCCGACGAGTAGAACTTCACCTGGGTGTCGATGAAGTCGGCGATCCCGGAGAACTCGACGATGTCGTCGAAGTACGACCGCGTCTGCCGCTCGCTGAGCCCGAGGATCGAGGCGTTGAGGAAGACGTTCTCGCGGCCCGTGAGATCCGGGTGGAAGCCCGCGCCCAGCTCGAGGAGCGCGGCCATGCGCCCGCGCCTGCTGACCGTGCCGCTCGAGGGCTGGATGATGCCGCCGATGGTCTTGAGCAGCGTCGACTTGCCGGACCCGTTCGGCCCGATGAGCCCCACGGTCGACCCCGTCATGATCTCGAGGTCGATGTCGCGCAGCGCGTGGAAGACCTCCTTGTGCCGCTGGCTCCGAGAGAAGTTGACGACCCGCTCCTTGAGGCTCTTGTCCTTCCGCACCGTGAAGTGCTTCGAGACGCCCTCGACGCGGACGATGGGGACGTCGTGCATCACAGCTCCTGTGCGAAGTTGCCCTGCAGGCGCGAGAACACGCGCTGCGCGCCCACGGCGAGCGCAGCGCTCGCGAGGATGGCGATCACGAGGTGCACCCAGAGGTCGCCCACGTACTGCTCCGAGAAGCCGGGCTGCCAGAACGCCTCCTGGAAGCCGAGCACCGCGAGCGTCACCGGGCTGTTCGTGTAGATCGGGCTCAGCCACCCGAGGCCCGCCGCCTCGAAGCGCTCGGTCGCCATCGACAGCGAGTAGAGGATCGGCGACGCCCACATGCCGAGCACGAGCACGACCTCGACCAGGTACGCGACGTCGCGCAGGTACACGTTGATCGCGGACAGCACGACGGCGAGCGCTGCGCCGAAGGTGACCATGAGCACGATCGCGAGGAGGGCGTAGCCCAGGTGCGCGCCGATCGAGAGCGTGCCCACGACGAGCGCCGCGACGATCAGGATGACGAGCTGGATGCCGAGGGTGAACAGCGCGGGCCCGACGGTGGCGAGCGGGAAGATCTCGCGCGGGAGGTAGACCTTCTTGATGAGGCCCGCGTTCGCGACGAGCGAGTTCGTCCCCGCGCTCAGGATCTCGGAGAACAGCGTGTAGATCGCGAGCCCGGCGAAGATGTAGATCGCGAAGTCCGGGATGGCGCGAGCCGCGCCGAGGAACTCGCCGACGACGAGCGCGTAGACGAGCAGCATCACGAGCGGCCGCACGAGGCTCCACAGGAAGCCGAGGCGAGAGTCCTTGTAGCGGGCCTTGAGCTCGCGCCGCGTGAGGAGCCCGAAGAGCTCGCGATATCGCCACATGTCGGCGATCGCGGCGGCGAAGCCGGCGAGGCCGCGACCGTGCGTCGCGGCCGACTCCCACGGCTCGCCCGCGAGGCGCGCAGCCCTGGCAGTTGCGGCATCCGTTGCCAAAGGCCTGACCTCCACATGCTCGGATTCGCTGACGCACCAGGCTACCCCAGCCCGCCGGAGGGGCGCCGCGGGCGGCCGTTAGGCTGGAGTCCATGAGTCTGCGCAGAAACCTCGGTCAGCTGGCACGACGAGCCCTCCCCGCCGGTTCCCGCGGCCGCCACGCGGCGCTCGTGGCGGTGCGCACGGCGAAGGCCGCCAGGCACGAGTTCATCGCCGCGAGCCGCAGCGACGCAGGCGGCTACGTGCACCGGTCGAAGGCGGTCGTGGGCTACGACGAGTGGCTGGCCGGGCACCGAGACGGCTTCCCGAGCCTCGAGGGCGTCGAGCCGCGCGCCGTCGCGGTCGTGGTCGAGGTCCCGCACGGCGAGCGCCTCGACGCCGGCACCGCGCGCTCCGTCCGCGGCCAGAAGCGCTCGAGCCCGCAGCTCATCGAGGTCGCGTCGGGCACGCGCATCGAGGACGTGCCGCTCCCGGAGCGCGGCTTCGCCCTGTTCCTGCGCAACGGCGACCGCCTCGACCCGAGCGCGCTCGCGGTCCTCGCGCGCGAGCACGCGATCGATCCCTCGCGGAGGCTCATCACGTTCGACCGCGACCACCTCGCGGGCGGCAAGCGGGAGCAGCCCGTGTTCCTGCCCGAGCACGCGCCCGAGATGCTGCTCGGCGCGAACCACGTCGACAGGGCGTTCGCCGTCGACACGGCGCACGTCGGCACGGGGTGGACCGTCGACGACTCGGGCGTGTGGCGGTTCCTCCTCGCGCGCGACTTCCAGTCGTGGGAGTGGATGCGCGTGCCGTTCGTGCTGCTGTCGGTCGCGCGCGATGCGCGCCGCCCGTCCGCGGAGGACGCCGCGATGGTCGCCGCCGTGCTCGCGGCGCGCGGCGAGCGCGCGACCGCCGAGGTGCACGGCTCGGTCGTGCGCGTGCGCTTCGAGCCCGCCGCCTGGCCCAAGGTGTCGATCGTCATCCCCACGAGGCACAATCGCGCGAACCTCGAGCGCCTCATGCCGACGCTCGCACGCACCGACTACCCCGAGTTCGACGTCACGATCTTCGACAACGGCGACGAGACGCCTGAGCACCGCGCGTTCTACGAGGCCTGGGGCGAGTCGCTCGCGCTGCGCGTCGAGTGGTACGCGACCGACTCGTTCAACTACTCGAAGGTCATGAACCGCGCGGTCGCGTCGACGGACGGGGAGCTCGTGCTCACCCTGAACGACGACACCGAGGCGGTCGACGCGGGCTGGCTGCGGGAGATGGTCGGGCACCTGCTGCGCGAGGGGATCGGCACGGTCGGCGTGCAGCATCGCTTCGCCGACGGCCGCATCCAGCACGGCGGCGTCACGCTCGGTCCGAACGGCTTCGCCGACAACACCTTCACCGGCATGCGGCCCGGGGAGGCGACCATGCTGGGCTCGACCGACCTCTACCGCGACTCGCTCGCGGTGACGGGCGCGTGCACGCTCATCCGCCGCGAGCACTGGGACGAGGTGGGGGGCATGGACGAGAACTTCATCCTCACCGGCTCCGACGTCGTCCTCGGGCTCGACCAGCACCTCCGCGAGCGCCGCAACGTGGTGCTGCCGTTCGACCTCGTGCGGCATCACGAGTCGGTCACCCGCGGCACGAGCGCCATCCCGGAGTCCGACTTCTTCGCGAGCTACTGGCGGTACCACTCGTGGCTGAGCGGCGAGGACCCGTTCTGGAGCCCCAACCTCTCGCGCGCCTCGGCGGTGCCGCGCCTGCGCCCGCACGACGAGGCCTCACCGATCCGGTACACGTTCCAGGCGCTCGGACGCCCCTGGGGTGAGGTCAAGCAGACGATGGGCATCTCGGACGAGGCGAAGAGCCTGCTCGACACCGCGAGCGTCTCGCGCGAGCAGGTCGACGCGGTGCGCGCGCTGCACGAGGCCGAGGCCGGCCGGCTCGAGATCCGCAGCATCAACTGGTTCATCCCCGACATCGACATGCCGTACTTCGGCGGTCTCAACACGTGCTTCCGCCTCGCCGCGAAGCTGCACCGCGACCACGGCGTGCACAACCGCTTCATCGTGTTCGGCTCGCCGATGAAGCACTGGGTCTCGACCGCGGTCGCCGCGGCCTTCCCCGAGCTGCGCGAGGCGGACGTCCACTACTACCAGGGCCTCGACGAGCAGCTCGACGCGATCCCCGAGGCCGACGCCGGCGTCGCGACCCTGTGGCTCACCGCGATGCACCTCGCGAAGGCCTCCGGCATGCGGCGCAAGTTCTACCTCGTGCAGGACTACGAGCCGGGGTTCTACCCCGCGAGCTCGATGTTCGCGATGACCGAGGAGAGCTACCGGCTCGGCCTGTACGGCCTGTGCAACACGCGCTCGATGCACGAGATCTACCGCGATCTCTACGACGGCGAGAGCACCTGGTTCGCGCCCGCGGTGGATCGCTCGATCTTCCATGCCGAGGGACGCCGCGAGAAGGGCGCAGACGAGCCCGTCACGATCTTCGCCTACGCCCGCGACCACTTCCGCAACTGCTGGGAGCTCGCGTACGAGGCGCTGCGCCGCATCAAGCGCATCCACGGGGACGGCGTCCGCATCATCGCCGCGGGCGCCCGCTACCTGCCGCCGACGGCCGACTTCGTCGACATGGGCCTCATGGACTACCGGGCCACGGGAGCGATGTACCGCGAGACCGACATCGGGCTCACGCTGCAGATCAGCCGGCACCCGTCCTACCTGCCGCTCGAGATCATGGCGAGCGGCGCGACGATGGTCGCGCCCGACAGCAAGTTCTTCAAGTGGCTCTTCACCGAGGACAACAGCAGCGAGGCGATGCGCACGGTCGACGACATCGTCGCCCAGCTCGACGGGCTCGTGCGCGACGCGGCGCTGCGCAGGCGCAAGCAGCAGGCCGCGCTCGCCACGATCGACACCGGGCACGGGTCGTGGGACGCCGCGCTCTCCGGCATCTACGACTACATGTGCGACCCGCGCGGAGAGCACGCAGCGGTCGAGTAGGCCGGCCGCATCACCATCAAGTTCAACCTGATGCTCTAGGATCGCCGGGGGCACAGTCACGGGGAGTTGCACGATGCGCATGCGGACGAGGGTCGGGGGGCGATGGGCGGCCGTCATCGCGGTGATCGCGGTGCTGGCAGGCGGTCTCGTGACCGCGCCTTCCGCGCCGGCGGCGCACGCGGCCTCCGCATCCCAGTTCGATCCCGGCAACCTCATCTCCGACGCCAACTTCTTCCAGGGCGAGGCGATGAGCGCGGCGCAGGTGCAGTCGTTCCTGCAGCAGCGCCGGCCCAGCTGCGACGCAGGCTACGTGTGCCTGCCCGACTACCGCCAGGCGACGCCGTCGATGCCCGCGACCGAGTACTGCCAGGCGATGGGCGGCATGGCGGACGAGACGGCGGCGAGCATCATCGCGCGCGTCGGCGCGGCGTGCGACATCAGCCAGCGGGTGCTCCTCGTGCTGCTCGAGAAGGAGCAGAGCCTCGTCACCGACGCCAACCCCACGCAGCGGCAGTACGACCGCGCCACCGGCTTCGCGTGCCCCGACACGGCGCCGTGCGACCCGGCGTTCGGCGGGTTCTTCTACCAGGTCTACAACGCCGCTCGGCAGTTCCAGCGCTACGCGGCCTACCCGCTGAACTACAACCACCGGGCGAACCAGACCAACGACATCCTCTACCACCCCCAGGCGGCCTGCGGGTCCTCACCCGTCTACCTCGCCAACCAGGCGACCGCCGGGCTCTACAACTACACGCCGTACCAGCCGAACGCGGCAGCGCTCGCCAACCTCTACGGCACGGGCGACGCGTGCTCGGCGTACGGCAACCGCAACTTCTGGAGGATCTTCACCGACTGGTTCGGCGACCCGAGGAACCCGCTCGCGGGTGACCCGTCGCCGTTCGGCGCGCTGCAGTCGCTGCAGGTCGGGCCCTCGACCGCCCGGCTGCAGGGCTTCGCGATCGATCCGTCCGCGGGCACCGAACCGGTCGAGCTGCACCTCTACGTCGACGGCCGCTGGGGCGGCGCGTTCCGCGCCGACCGGACCCGCGCCGACATCGGCGCCGCCTACCCCCAGTTCGGCAGCCAGCACGCGTTCGACTTCGAGATCATGATCGACAAGGCGCGCTTCCAGCTGTGCCTCTACGCGATCGACATCGGGCCGGGCGAGAACACGACGCTGTCCTGCCAGACGGTCGAGCGGCCGAGCGGATCCCCGATCGGCACGATCGACAGCGCGGTCGCCGACGGACGCACGGCCGTCGTCGCGGGCTGGGCGATCGACCCGGACACGGCCGCGTCGATCGACATCCACGCGTACGTGAACGGCGCGTGGGGCGGCTCGTACCGTGCGGATGCGTCGCGTCCCGACGTGGGAGCGGCCTACTACGGCTACGGGGCACGGCACGGCATGGCGCTGCGCATCCCGATCCCGGTCGGCACGAGCACGGTGTGCCTGTTCGGGATCAACCAGGGCGTCGGCGCCAACGCGCAGCTCGGCTGCCGCGAGGTGTCGAACGCGAGCGGACCGCCGATCGGCAACCTCGAGACCGCGACGGCGGCACCCGGCACGATGTCGGTCGGTGGCTGGGCGCTCGACCCCGACGCGGCCGAGGCGATCGACGTGCGCATCACGGTGGACGGCGCGGTGGCCGCGACCGTCCGCGCGGACGGCACGCGCAACGACGTCGCGCGCAGCTACCCGGGCTACAGCGCGGAGCGCGGCTTCTCGGCCCAGTTCGCCGCATCGGGCGGCACGCACCAGGTCTGCGCCGTCGGCGTGAACGTCAAGCACGGCGCGGACCGTGCGGTGAGCTGCCGATATGTGCAGGTCCCCGGCGGCGACCCCTTCGGCTCGGTCGACGGCCACCAGATCTCGTCGAACCCGTTCGCGGCGACGGTGTCCGGCTGGGCGATCGATCCCGACGTCACCGGGCCCGTCACGCTGCACGCGTACGTCAACGGCGCCTGGGGCGGTTCGCACGTCGCCTCGGCGACCCGCAACGACGTCGGTCGGGCCTACCCGGCCTACGGTGCCGCCCACGGATACTCGATCCCCGTCTCGCTGCAGGGCGGTCGGATGAACGAGGTCTGCGTGTACGGGATCGACGTCGGGCTGGGCGAGAACTCGCTCATCGGCTGCTCGAGCATCCGCGGACCGCAGGGCTCGCCGTTCGGCTCGTTCGACGGGGCGTCCGTCGACCCGTCGACCGGCGTGGCGACGATCGGCGGCTGGGTGATCGACCCCGACACCCCGGCCTCCGCCGACATCCACGTGTACGTCGACGGCCGCTGGGGCGGCGCGTACTCGGCCGACGGGTCGCGGCCCGATGTCGGCCGCGCCTACCCTGGCTACGGATCGGCGCACGGCTTCAGCACCCAGCTGCACGTGGGCACCGGCACCCACCGCATCTGCGTCTACGGCATCGACCAGGGCGTCGGCGACAACGTCGAGCTCGGCTGCCGCACCGTCTCGTCGTGACGACCGGGACGAGGGCGGTCGAGACCCGCTCGGGGCGCCGCGCGCAGCTCCTCCGCTGGCTCGCGCCCATCGCACTCGTGCTGCTGAGCGCGGTGTTCGTGCTCGGCCAGGTGGGCCAGCAGCGGGCCTTCAGCCCGATCGACGAGTACGTCTACTTCGACTACGTCGCCAAGGTGCCGACCCAGGGGTACGTGCGCAGCGGCGAGGAGGTCGGCGAGATCGCCCGCAACGAGCTCTCGTGCCGCGGCGTGATCGGCTACGGGCACATGGGCGAGCAGTGCGATGTCGGATCGCACGAGGACGACGCCGCCTACCCGTACAACGGCGAGACCGGTGCCGACATCTACTCGCCGCTCTACTTCTGGGCGACGTGGGCCGCCGCGCAGCCGGCGACCTGGTTCGGCGTCGACCTCCTCGACGCCGCGCGCGGCGTCGGGGTGCTTTGGCTGTCGCTGACGCTGCTCGCCACGTTCGCGGCGCTGCGCGAGATGGGCGCGCCGCGCCTCCTCTCCACCGGGCTCGCGACGGCGATGCTCGCGCTGCCCATCGCCGAGTGGTCGTTCGCGTACGTGTCCACCGACGGCGCGGCGCTCGCGTCCGCAGCGGTGCTCGCGCTCGCCGTCGTGAAGGTGTGGCGCGGCCGCTGGAGCCCGTGGTGGTTCGCCGTCATCGCGGCCGTCGCGACCCTCCTGAAGCTGCAGACCGTCGCGGTCGTCGGCGCGGGCGCCATCGCGCTGGTGCTCGCCGCGATCGTCGAGCGCGACCGCCGGAATCCCTGGACGCTCGTCGTGCCGGCCGTCGTCGCGGGCGTCGGCTCGCTCGCGACGCAGGTCGTCTGGGTGCTCGTGCGCTCCGCGACCGCGGTGGACGAGCGGCCCGACATCGGCGACGGGCAGCCCGGCTACTCCCTCGAAGCCGTCCTCAGCCTCGCCGTCCGGCCGCTGCTCAACCTCGGTCGCGTCGACAGCGCCGAGGGCCTGCTGTCGAAGCTCGCGATCTTCGCCGTCGTCGCGGTCGGGCTCGGCGCCATCGTGAGCGCGTGCTTCGTGCGGCCGGCGGGAGAGCCGCTGCGCTTCGGGCTCGGGATCGGTGCCGCGACCGTGGGGCTGCTCATGGGCCCGCTGCTCGCGTGGCTCACGTACCTCATGACCGACGCGTTCGTGCCGACGCCGTCCCGCTACGCCGCGCCGCTCATCCCCCTCCTGCTCGTCACGGCGGTGCCGCTGCTGCACCAGCACGCCGCGGCGGCCCGGGTCGTGGGCGTCGCCGGCCTGCTGCTCGGCGTGCTCGGGACGGCCGCCGCGATTGTCCAGTGAGCCGGGCGGAGGCCGCGACGGCCTGATCGTCACGGGCGCGGTGCTCGTGAACGGCGGCCTCGGCTACCTCATCCAGATCGTCGCGGGGCTGCTGCTGACCGCGACCGAGTACCGCGACTTCGGCGTCGTGTGGGCCGCGGTCTTCTTCGTCGCCGGAGCGCTCACCGGCCTCCAGCAGGAAGTGACGCGCGACGTGCGCCGCGGCGGGGAGGGGACGAGCCTCGCCCGCGTGGCGACCGCCGTGGCGCTCGTGATCGGGGTGCCGCTCGCGGTCGCCGCCCTGCTGCTGCCCGAGGGGTCGTCGACGCTCTGGCCCATGGCGGCGGCCGCGGTGGCGATCGGGGTGCACGGGGTCGTCACGGGTGCCGCGTACGGGACGGCGGAGCCGCGCTGGGCGGCGCTCGCGCTCGTGCTCGAGGGCGGGATCCGCGCCGCGCTGCTGCTCGTCGTCATCGTCGCGGCGGGAGGGAGCGCACTGCCGCTCGGCCTCGGGATCGCCCTGCCGTTCCTCGCCGCGGCACTGCTCGTGCTGCCCGGGCTCCGCCGACGCACCGGTCCTGTGCGTCTCGCAGCCGCGCCGCGGCGCGTGGTCGGGAACATCGCGCAGACGCTGCTCGCCTCGGCAGCGAGCGCGGCCCTCGTGAGCGGCTACCCGATGTTCCTCGCGCTGCTGACGAGCCCGACCGCGCAGGAGCTCGGCGCGTTCGTGTTCGCCTTCACCCTCACGCGCGCACCGCTCGTGGTCGTCATGCTCGGGCTGCAGAGCTTCCTCATCGCGGCCTTCCGGGATCGCCGGCCCCCTCGCGCGACGATCCTCGCGGCGATCGGCGCCATCGTCGTCGGCGTCGCGGCGCTCGCCGCGCTCGCCGCGCTCGCGGCACCGTGGATCCTCGAGCGGTTCTTCGACCCCGGGTTCGCGCTCGAGGGGGCGACGCTCTTCTGGATCGTGCTCTCCGCGGCACCGCTGTGCGTGCTGTGCGTGACCGGGCCGCTCGCGCTCGCGCGCGGCCGGCACCGCACGTTCGCGACCGGCTGGATCGCCGCGGCCGCGGTCGCGGTCGCCGGCCTGGCGCTCGGCGGACTGCTGCAGCTGCCGTTCCTGCCCGTCGCGGTGATGGCGATCATGGCGGGCCCGACGGTCGGTGCGCTCGCGCACGCCGCTGGCCTGCGCGCTCGTTGAGTCAGCCCAGCCGCTGCTCGGTCTCGCCGGGCGCCCGCTCGGTGCGCGGAGCGATCGGTGCCCTCGTGGTCGCAGCGGCGTCCGACCGGACCGGGGACGCCTGACGCGGCTCGCCGGCCTGCTGCGACCGGCGCACCTGGAGCTCGAGCTCCGCGACCGCCTCCGCGAGCGTGCGGATCTTCTCCTCATGCTTCGTGAGCTCCGATGAGAGCTGCAGGGCCACGCCGAACAGCAGTGCGATCGAGACGAAGAAGACGAGGTTCGTCGGCACCTCGGCGCCGATGACGGAGGCGGCCCACTCGAGCGTCACGGGGAAGATGGCCACGAGCAGCGCGAGGCTCCCGGCGACGATCCACCAGATCGCGTGACGCTCGCGCAGCCGACCGCGGCGCAGCAGGTCGATGGCGAACAGGAGCGCGACGGCGGCGCAGACGATGCTGAAGACGTAGGCGACGGGGCTCATGCGACGGCCTCGATCCGAGCGCGGGGCTTGAGGTGGGCGAACACGAGCGCGATCGCGGCGCGGCCCAGGTACACCGCGGCCTTGACCGGGTCGTGGGAGGGCGTGCCGCCCGAGCGCTCGCGCATGGCGACCGGCACCTGGCGCACGACGAGCCCGGCGCGGGCGGCGATCACGAGCGACTCGATGGTGTCGCCCAGGTACTCGGCCGGGTAGGTCTCGGCGAAGAGCGCGACGGCGCGCGGGCCGCTCGCGCGGTACCCGCTGGTCGTGTCGGTGAGCTTCGCGCCGGCGGTGCGGCTCAGGAAGAGGGAGAGCAGCTTCATGGCCCATGCGCGCGGGCCGCGCACCCGGTAGTCGCCCTCGCCGGCGAAGCGCGCACCGAGCACGACGTCGGCGTGCTCGAGCCCGGCGAGCAGCTTCGGCACGTCGACCGGGTTGTGCTGGCCGTCGCTGTCGATCTGCACCACGGTGCGGTAGCCGTGCAGGAGGGCGTGCTTGAACCCGAAGCGCATCGCGCCGCCGACGCCCAGGTTGAACGGCAGCTGCGCGACGGTCGCGCCGGCCGCGGCCGCGACCTCGGCCGTGCGATCCCGCGAGCCGTCGTCGACCACGAGGCACCCGGCTCCGGGGAGCGCCGCGAGCACCTCGCGCACGACCTCGCCCACCGACTCCTCCTCGTTGAACGCCGGCATCACGACGAGCAGGTCGCGGAAGCTGCGGGTCATGGATCCGAGCCTACCGGCGCTGGGTGCCGCGGGCGCTCCCGACGGCCCCTCGCAGGTCGACGTGCTTGGATGTGGCAGGCGCCAACGCAGACGGAGTCCCATGCCAAGAACCATCGTGCTCATGCCGACGTACGACGAGCGCGACGCGCTGCCCGTGACCGCGGATCGGCTGCTCCACGCGGCTCCCGACGTCACGCTGCTCGTGATCGACGACGGCAGCCCGGACGGCACGGGCGAGGTCGCGGAGGCCATGGCGGCGATCGACGATCGGGTGCGCGTGCTGCACCGCTCCTCGAAGCAGGGCCTCGGGGCGGCGTACCTCGCCGGCATGCGCCTCGCCCTCGACGAGGGCTTCGACCGCATCGTCGAGATGGACGCCGACGGCTCGCACCCCGCCGACGCGCTCCCCGCGATGCTCGAGGCAGCGGATCGGGCCGATCTCGTGATCGGCTCGCGCTGGGTGCCGGGCGGCGGGATCGTCGACTGGCCGCTGCACCGGCAGCTCATCAGCCGCGCAGGCACGCTGTACGCGCAGATCGCGCTCGGGATCGACGTCGCGGACATGACCGCGGGCTACCGCGTCTACACCGCCGACCTGCTGCGGCGCATCCTCGCCGACGAGGTCACGAGCCAGGGCTACTGCTTCCAGATCGACATGACGCGGCGCGCCGCCGACCTCGACGCGGTCATCGTCGAGGTGCCGATCACCTTCCGGGAGCGCGAGCTCGGCCGCTCGAAGATGTCGACCGGCATCATCGGCGAGGCGCTCATGCGCACGACGGCGTGGGGCATCGGACGGCGCTGGGGCCAGCTCCGGTCCGCGGCCGCGCAGCTCAGGCGAACGCCGACGCTCCGGTGATCGCCCTGCCCACGATGAGCGAGTTCATCTGGGCCGTGCCCTCGTACGTGTAGATCGCCTCCGCGTCGACGAAGAAGCGCGCGACGTCGTAGTCGGTGACGATGCCGTTGCCGCCGCACACCTCGCGGCACCACGCGACGACCTCGCGCATCCGCGTCGTCGTGAACGCCTTCGCGAGCGCCGAGTGGGCATCGCCCTGCCTGCCCTCGTCGAGCATGCGCGAGACCTGCACGCACAGCGCGATCGACGCGGTGATGCTCCCGAGCGACTTCGCCAGCAGGTCCTGCACGAGCTGGTGCCCGGCGATCGGCTTGCCGAACTGCGTGCGCTCGGTCGTGTAGCGCACGGCGGCCTCGTAGGCGCCGATCATGATGCCGACCGCGCTCCAGGCGACCTCGGCGCGCGTGAGCCGCAGCACCCGCGCCGTGTCGCGGAAGCTCGAGGCGCCCTGGAGGCGGAGCGCCTCCGGCACGCGCACGCCGCGGAGCTCGATGTGGCCGTTCTGCACCATCCGCAGCGCGATCTTGCGCTCGATCCTCGCGACCGAGAAGCCCGGCGCGTCGGTCGGGACGATGAAGCCCTTCACCTCGCCGTCGGCCTCGTCGCGCGCCCACACGATCACGATGTCGGCGTGCGTGGCGTTGCCGATCCAGCGCTTCTCGCCGTCGAGGACCCACTCGTCGCCCTCGCGCCGGGCCGTCGTGCTGAGCCCCTTCGACGCATCCGACCCTGACAGCGGCTCGGTGAGGCCGAACGCGCCGACGACCGAGCAGTCGGCGAGCCGCGGCAGCCACTCCGCGCGCTGCTCAGGGGAGCCGGCGACGCCGATCGACCCGGCGACGAGCCCGTTCTGCACCGCGGCGAACGTCGAGACGGATGCGTCGACCCGGCTCATCTCGAGCGCGATCCAGCCCCGGTACACGGCGGAGTTCTCGAACCGGGCGGTCTCCGGCCACGCGGGGCCGACGACGCCGAGCGCGGCGATGCCGGGGATGAGGTGCATGGGGAACGCGTCGGCGTGCCAGTGCTCCTCGATCTCGGGCCGCACCCGTGTCTCCATGAACTCGCGGATCTCGGCGAGCGAGGCCTGCTCGGCGGGGCTCAGGTCGTGGGCGAAGCCGTAGAAGTCGCTCGCGAGCGGCGTGAACGTCATGGTGCTCCTCGTCGGTTCGGCGGTCGAGCCGCACGGTACGCGCTCGCGGCCCGCCCCCGGGGCGCGTTGGTAGCCTCGACCCAACTGTGCCCGAAGGAGCCGACCCCGTGCTTGTGCGCATCACCAACGAGCCTCGCGACTACGCGTGGGGGAGCGACTCGGCGATCTCGGACTACCTCGGGCTCGCCGCGACGGGGCGGCCGCAGGCCGAGCTCTGGCTCGGGGCGCATCCCGCGTGCCCCGCGCGGGTCGACGGCCGCGGGCTCGACGCCGTGCTCACCGAGGCCGGGCTCGAGCAGCCGCGCATCCTCCTCAAGGTGCTCGCCGCATCCAGGCCGCTCTCGCTGCAGGCCCACCCCGATGCCGACCAGGCCGCGGCGGGGTTCGCCCGCGAGGACGCCGAGGGCGTGCCGCGCGACTCGCCGCTGCGCACGTACCGCGACCCGTACGCGAAGCCCGAGCTCGTCGTGGCGGTGAGCCGGTTCGAGGCGCTGAGCGGCTTCCGGCCGGTCGAGCGCTCGATCCACGTGCTCGACGAGCTCGCAGGGCTCGACCGGCGCGTCGCGCCGTTCGCGGAGCGCGTGCGCTCCTCGCTCGCCGGCGCCGTGGGCTGGATGCTCGCGGCGGGCGACGACGCGCGCTCGGCCGTGCGGGCCATCACGGATGCGGCGGGTCGGCTGCCCGCAGTGCTCGCGGCCGAGCGCGACACCGTCGAGCGGCTCGCGGCCGTCGCGCCCGACGACCCGGCGATCGCGATCGCGCTGCTGCTCCATCGCGTGTCGCTCGCGCCGGGGGACGGGCTCTTCCTCCCCGCCGGCAACCTGCACGCGTACCTCGAGGGCCTCGCGATCGAGCTCATGGGGCCGAGCGACAACGTCGTCCGGGGCGGCCTCACCGCGAAGCACGTCGACCGGGAGGAGCTCCTGCGCATCCTCGACATCCGCGCGATCGACGAACCGCGCATCGGTCGCCGCGAGCTGCCCGGCGCCCTCGCCTGGCGGCCCGACGCGCCCTTCGAGCTGCGGCACGTCGAGGGCGCGCACCGCGTGGTCGACGGCGGGCAGGCGGTCGTGCTCGCGCGCCGAGCGGTGCGCGTGGAGGTCGACGGCGAGCGGCTGGACCTCGCTCCCGGCGAGGGGGCGTTCGCCTCATCGGCCCGGGGGATGGTCCTCACCGGGGACGACGCGTGGGTGGCGATCGCGGATCCGAGCGGCGACGACCGTAGGATCGCGGCATGACGCTCGTGCTGACGATGATGGTGCGCGACGAGGCCGACATCATCGCGGCGACGATCGAGCACCACCTCGCCCAGGGCGTCGACCACATCCTCGTCACCGACAACGGCTCCGTCGACGGGACGCTCGACATCCTCGAGGACTACGCGGCCGCGGCGCCGCTCACCCTCATGCACGAGCCCGAGCAGCGCAAGCAGCAGGGCCGCGTCGTCACCCGCATGGCTCGCATGGCGCACACCGAGCTCGGCGCCGACTGGGTGATCAACGGCGACGCCGACGAGTTCGTCCGCGCGCTCGATCCAGGCTCGACCCTCGCCGACGTGTTCGGCCGCATGCCGCGCGAGCTCGGCGCGATTTCGGTGCCGGTCGTGAACCTCGTGGGGCCCATGGCCCGCCGCGGCAGCGGCCTCCGCAGGCTGGTCATGCGGGACGAGCGGTCGCCCGAGCAGCTGCGCGCCGCGGGCGTCATCGCGCATCCGACCCCGAACGCGATCCACATCGGGGCGCCCGACGTCGAGGTGGCCCAGGGCAACCACTCCACGTCGATCGAGGTCGGGGGCGAGGTGCCGGCCGGTCTCGAGCTCGAGGTGCTCCACCTGCCGTGGCGCTCGCTCGCGCAGCTCGTCCGGAAGACGGAGAACATGGGCCGTGGGTACGAGGCGAGCCCCGAGCTCCGGCCCTCCCCGAACCACCACGGGATGCGCGACTGGCGTCGGCTGCAGGCCGGCCTGCTCGAGGCCTTCATCGCGCTCCGCACGCCGACGGGCGAGGAGCTCGAGGGCGAGGGGTTCGTGCCGGAGCCGTGGCTGCGGGAGGAGGTCGAGCGGCTCGTCGGCGGCGCCGTGCTGCCGGAGCGCCTGCGGGCGGTGCTCGACGACACCCGCGACGAGGTGCTCGACGACGCCGAGGTGCGCCGCCTGCGCAGCACGGCCGCCGCAGTCATCCCCGTCGAGGACGTGCTCTACCGGCAGATCGCCTCCTGGCAGTTCGAGGCGGATGCGCTGCGGCACGATCGGGACGGCTACGCGTCGTCCTACGCGGAGGCGATGCGCAGGCTCGAGGAGGAGTCGGCGGCGCTCGCCGACGCCCGCGCGAGCCTCGCCGCGGTCGAGGCGGATCGCGACCGGGCGCTGGCGACGCTGCTCGCCCTGCGAGCGCGCCTCGACGCGAACCCGCTCGTGCGCGCTCGACGGGCGGCGCGGTCGCTCGCCGACCGCTTCGCGCGCGGCTGAAGCCACGCCGACACGCCGCCGGAATCCGGGCTCGCCGACACGCCGCTCGTACAATCGCGGACTTGACGCGAATGGAACTACACCGATGTAATTGTCCCCAGCGGGCCCGGCCGGGGGCCGCAGAACCGGGGGACTCATGCGAGAGGGACTGCAGCGCAACGACGCGCCGAAGCACCGACAGCAGACGATCACGAACGGAGCGCTGCACCGCCCGATCCCGAACGACTGGTACGTCGATCCCATCGATCTCGGCGTTCCCGGCGTGCGACGGGGGGCAGACGTCGACAGCGCGCTCGCGTGGCAGGCCGACGCGCTCTGCGCCGAGACCGACCCTGAGGCGTTCTTCCCCGAGAAGGGCGGATCGACCCGCGATGCGAAGCGCATCTGCGAATCCTGCGAGGTGCGAGCGGAGTGCCTGGAGTACGCGCTGCAGAACGACGAGCGGTTCGGCATCTGGGGCGGCCTCTCCGAGCGCGAGCGGCGGAAGCTGCGCAAGCTCGCCTGATCGGCGTCGCTGACGCCGAGCGCCGCCGCGCGGGCGGCGCATCGTGGAACGATGGGTCGGTGCTCCATCAGCGCCGCCGCGCGGTCCTCGCCACCTGGGTGGTGGTGAATGCCGCGGCGGGCGACGCGGTGCGCAACGCGATCGGCTACCCCGCCTGGGGCGCCATGGTGCTCGCGACGTTCCTGTGGGTGGCCGCGGAGCTCGTGCTCATGCGCGTGCGCCTCGTGCGGCTGCCCGCCTCGATCGTGCTCTTCACGGCCCTCGCCGTGGTCTCGGCCGCGTGGGCGATCTCGCCGCCGGCGAGCCTGCTCGGGTCGACCGCGCTCGTCGGCATGGTCGCGTCGGCGATCTTCATCGCAGCGCTCCCGTACCGGTTGACGCTCGACATCGTGCACTGGAGCCTGCAGGGCCTCCTGATCGCCTCGTTCGCGTTCGAGCTGTTCGTCGCCGTCGCGCTGCGCCGACCGCTGTTCCCGCTGTGGTCGGACTACCCGCCGGGCACGACGCCCGAGTTCGCCTGGTCGAGCGGCCTCCTGCTCGAGGGAGGGCGCATCCAGGGGATCGTGGGCAACGCCAACCTGCTCGCGATGCTCGCGCTCGCGGCGCTCATCATCGCCGTCTGCCGGGCCGCCGCGGGCTTCGACCTCCTCTGGCCGCTCTGGGTGCTGCTGCCGGTGGCGGCACTGACGCTCGCACGGAGCGCGACCGTGACGTTCGCCGTGGTCGCGGTCGCCGTCATCGGCGGGCTCATCGTGTGCTGGATCCGCTGGCGCGGCGCGGCGTTCTACCGCATCTTCGCGATCGTCATCTCGGCGGGGCTCGTCGCGGTGGGGCTCATCATCGCCAACTGGGCGCACGTGGCGGAGTTCCTGAACCGCGACGCCGATCTCACCGGCCGCTTCGACATCTGGGGCCGCGTCGTGGAGCTCGGGCTCACGAGCCCGGTCGTCGGGGTCGGCTACCTCGGGTACTGGCAGCCCTGGGTCGAGCCGTTCGACGAGCTCGGCCGCATCGGCGGGACCGTGTACCTGCAGGCCCACAGCGTCTGGCTCGACGTCTTCATGCAGCTCGGCATCGTGGGCGTCATCATCTGGGCGTCGCTGCAGTGGCGAGCGATGGTCAACTGCCTCGGAGCCATGTACCGATCGCCGACGAGCGACTACGCGATGAACGCCGCGCCGCTGCTGCTCTGGGTCGCGTTCTTCGTCCAGGGCCTCGCCGAGTCGCGGCCCTGGATCGAGTACGGCATGATCCTGCTGCTCATCTTCGCGATCGGCAGGCGGCGGCGGGAGATCGCGCCCCGTGCGCCGCGCACGGTCGCGATGCCCGCGATCCGCTGACCGATCCGGCGGCACACCGCCCTCAACCCCTCGCCGCCGGACGGCTCCCGCCTAGCCTTGCCGGGTGCATCCGAGGGTCTTCGTCGTGCTCGCTGCCAGCAACGGCGCCGAGTACCTGCCGGCGACCCTGGCGGCGATCGCGGCGCAGCGCACCCCGCCCGACGCGGTGATCGCCGTCGACGGCGGGTCGAAGGACGCCACGAGGGCGCTCCTCGAGGCATCGTCGGTGCGCAGCATCGTCGCCGCGCCGCGGCTCCCGTACGGCGCGCTCATCGGTCGCGGCGTCGCGGCGCTGCCGCCCGCGGAGGAGGGCGACTGGCTGTGGCTCCTCGCCCACGACGCCGCCCCCCACCCGCGCGCGCTGCGAGCGCTGCTCGCGCACGCAGAGGTGCACGAGAGCGTCGTCGTCGTGGGTCCGAAGGTCATGCGCGCCGACGCGCCCGACCGCTTCGCCGAGTTCGGCCAGACGATGACGCCCTGGGGGCGCAGCCTGCTGCTGCGCGAGGGCGAGCTCGACCAGGGGCAGCACGACGGCGCCTCCGACACCCTCGGCGTCGCGGAGTCGGGCGTGCTCGTGCGCCGCGACGCGTTCGAGGCGCTCGGCGGCTTCGACCCCGCGCTGCGCTCGATCGACGCCGGTCTCGACCTCGGCGTGCGCGCTCGGCTCGCGGGCCACCGGGTCGCGCTCGAGCCCGGCGCTCGCGTGCGGCGCGCCGGCGGTCCGGAGCACTTCACGGCGCGCGCGGTGAGCGACGCGGAGCGGGTGGGCATCGCTCGCCGGGCGCAGCTCCACCGCCGCCTCGCGTACGCGAACCCCGTCGCGCTCGTGCTGCACTGGCTGCTGCTGCTGCCGCTCGGCGTCGGGCGCACGGTCGTGCACCTGCTCGCGAAGCGCCCCGCCGCCGTCGCGACGGAGTGGTACGCCACGCTCGGCGCGCTCCTCTCGCTCGCCGCGGTGGCCCGCGCTCGCCGGCGCATCGCGCGCACCCGCAGAGTGGGCTGGAGCGCGCTCCGGAGCCTGCGCGCGTCATGGCGGGCGGTCCGGCTGCAGCGCCGCGCGGTGGGCGACCCCGAGCGGATGCGCACGGTCGCGGACGAGCGCGTCGGCTTCGTCGAGGGGGCGGGGCTCTGGGTCGCGGGGCTCGCACTCATCGTGGGGATCGTGCTGTCGCCGCAGCTCCTCGGGGCGGGCGCCGCGACCGGGGGCGCGCTGCTGCCGCTGTCCGGCTCGCTCGGCGAGCTGTGGAGCAGCGCGCTCGCAGGGCAGCGGGACGCGCTCGGCGAGCGCGTCGGCGTCGCGGACCCGTTCACGATCGTGCTCGCGATGCTCGGCTCCCTGACGCCGTGGCGCCCCTCGGCATCCGTCGTCATCCTGCTGCTGCTCGCACCCGCGCTCGCGGCGGTCTCGGGCTTCTTCGCCGCTCGAGGCCTCACCCGCTCGCGGTGGGCGCCGGCGGTCGCGGCCGCGGTGTGGGCGCTCGCGCCGACGCTCCTGCTCTCGGTGTCGGAGGGCCGGCTGGGCGCGATCGTCGCCCATGTCGCGCTCCCGCTCGCGGTGACCGGCGTCCTCCGCGCCGCCCGCTCGTGGAGGGACGCCGGGGTCGCCGCGATCCCGCTCGCGCTCGTCGTGGCCGGCGCTCCCGTGCTCGTGCCCGCGATGCTCGTGCTCGTCGTCATCGCGGCGTCAGTGGGCTGGCGATCGCCGCTGCGACCGCTGCTCGCGGCTGTGCCGGCCGCGGCGCTCGTCGCGCCGGTCGCCGTCGAGCGCTGGATCGCGGGCATGCCGCTCGCGGCGCTCGCGGACCCCGGGGTCCCGCTCGCGAGCGAACCGCCCTCGGTGCTGGAGGCTGCGCTCCTCGCGCCCGACGGGACGATGGCGACGCTCGAGGCCGCGGCCGCGGCGCTCGTGCCCGGCGCCGATGCTCGCTGGTGGGCGCTCGCGCTGCTGGCGCCCCTCGCGCTCGCCGCGCTCGCCGGGGTCGTCCTGCGCCCGGCTCGCGCGTGGATCGGCGTCGTGCTGCTGATCATGGGCTTCGGCACCGCTGTGCTCGCCTCGCACCTGGCGGTGACGGCGCTCGACGGCGAGCCGGTGTCGGTCTGGGCCGGCCCTGGCGCTTCCCTCATGCTGCTCGCGCTCGCGGGCCTCGCCCTCCTGGCGCTCGGCGCCGACGAGCGCGTCGGGGCAGTGCCCGGCGGGGTCGTCGCGCTCGCCGCGGTCGTCGCAGCGCTGCCGGTCGTCGCGACCTCCTTCCTCACCCCGCCCACCGTGACGCCGGCGCCCGAGCGCCGCATGCCGGCGTTCGTCGATGCGGCCGCGGCGGCCGACGAGGGCGTGGGGACCCTCGTGCTGCGGCCCCTCACCGAGGAGTCGCTGCAGGTCGACGTCGAGCGCGGCCGGGGACGCACGCTCGACGACGTCTCGACCGGCATGCTCGTGCGGCACGGAGCCGGGGAGCAGGAGGCGGCGCTCGCCCAGGCCTCGGTCGACCTCGCCTCGGGCGCCGACGTCGACGTCGCAGCCCTGCTCGACGCCCACGGGATCGCGTTCATCCTGCTCGAGCAGGAGCGGGAAGGCGCTACGGGCCTGCACGATCGCGCGCAGCGGTCGCTCGACGCCAGAGGCGACCTGCAGGCGATCGGCCAGACCGAGGCAGGGCTGCTGTGGCAGCGGTCGGCCGCGGCCCCCGGGGTCGCCCACGCGGCGCCCGCTTGGGCCGGCTGGCTGCTCGCGGCGCAGCTCGCGGCGCTCGCGGCTGCGGTGGTGACCGCGCTGCCGTCGCTGCGCCGCGGGGCCCGCGTGCGCACCCGGCGGCTCAGGGGATCGGAGGTGTGGCAGTGACGGATCGCGACGACTGGGCGGGATCGCTCGACGAGTCGCAGGAGTTCGACGACGACTCGCCCATCAGCGACGCGGAGGAGCCGCGGGAGCACGAGCCCTCCGCGGAGGAGCTCGCCGTCGAGGCGAGCGCCGAGGTCGACGGCGGCGACATCGCGACCGACGTGGCGCTCACCGACCGCGAGGCGGCGGCGAACGACGCGGTGCGGGCCGCCCGAGGGCGTGAGCGCCGCGACCTGTGGAAGTGGGGCGGCCGGGTTGCCGCCGGCGTCGCGGCCGTCGCCCTGTTCGGCGG
>NZ_JANQCH010000269.1 GCF_024723325.1 Agrococcus sp. HG114 | reverse complement strand
GGCTCGCGACGAGCGAGCGCAGCGAGTGCCAGCTGTCGTCCGCGGCAGGGGCGGGCTCGGGGGTGAGCGGCGCGACGAACGGGGACGGCTGCTCGTCGTCGCTCTCGACGACGGTGAGCAGGACCGCGCTCCGCGCGGTCGCGACGGCCTTGACGAACGTGCGCAGCTCGTCGTGCAGCACGCCCGCGCGGGCGTCCTCCGTGGGCTCGCCGCCGAGCCGGTTCGCGCCGAGCAGGGAGCCGCGCGGGCGGAGGTTCGGCCACACCCCGTCCTGGAGGCCCGCGACGATCACGGTGTCGAGCTCGCGGCCCACGAACTGGCCCGGCGTGCCGATCGCGACGCGCGCGCCCTCGGCGCGCGCCGCGAGCGAGTCGTCGTCGACGCTCGAGGCCAGCCACGCGTCGACGAAGGCGCCGGTGTCGGCGTCCGGCCGCCGCTCGATGAGCCGCGCGACCTGGTCGAAGAGCGCGACGACCGCATCGAGGCGCCGATTGGCGAGCGAGCGCTCGACCCCTTCGGCCCCGAGCGCCGCCCGGCGCCACGCGTCGGCCACGCCGGCCGCGCTCCACGCGGCCCACAGC
>NZ_JANQCH010000268.1 GCF_024723325.1 Agrococcus sp. HG114 | reverse complement strand
AGCGTGCGCAGGCCCGCCGCGATCGCCGCGTGCAGCCCGCCGCTCGGGTCGTCGACGACGCGCACGCGCTCGAGGCCCTCCGTCACCGACGGGTCGCCCGTCACGACGATCACCTGGTCGGCGGATGCGCTCGCGCACGCGGCCGTGATCGCGTCGCGCGCGAACGCGACGGCGAGCGCAGCGCGCGCGTCGCCCGCCGCGAGGCGCGACTTGCCGATCGAGCCCTTGACGGGGATCACGATCGACCACTGCACGCCGCCCAGCCTACGGCGAGCCGGATGCGGGCTCGTCCAGCGCCCTCAGCGCTGGCTGTCGTCGTCGTCGATGGGCGGGATCACCCGCAGCAGGCTCGGCGGCAGGGCGGCCGTGAGCGCGCGCCGCCACCACGGCTGCGAGCGGGCGAGGGCGTGGCGCACGGCGCGCACGTCGGCGTCGACAGCGCCGCGCTCGCGCGGGCCCGCGTCGAACACCGCTCGCTCGGCCGCGAGCCGCACGCGGTCGCTCGCGGCGGCCGCGGCCGCGGGGACGCGTCCGGCGATCGCCGCCTGCACCTCGCCGGGCGTCGCCGACGCGGGCAGCCGGTGCC
>NZ_JANQCH010000267.1 GCF_024723325.1 Agrococcus sp. HG114 | reverse complement strand
GCTCGACCCGGCGCAGCGCGCCGCGGTGCGGGCCGCGGGCCGCATCGGCCTCCCGCTCGTGAGCGCCGGCGCGTCGCTCGTCTGGGGGCTCCTCGCCGCGGCGCTCGTCGCGATCGTCCTCCGCGCCGCGGTCATCGACCTGTTCGACGACGTCGACTGGGGCCTCCGCGTCGTCGCGTGGATCGAGGCGCTCGACGCGACCGGGCTCGCACCGCTCGTGCTCGTGGTCGTGCTCGCGGCAGTGGCCGCGGCGGCGGTCGGCTGCTGGCTCTCGGCGCGGCGGATGCGCCGGGCCGGCATCGCGAGCGCGGTGCGCGTGACGCTGCGGGGCGCGGCGCTCGGCACCGCCCTGCAAGCGGTCCTCTCGACCGTCTCGAGCTGGCTGCTGGGCCTCCTCGTCCTGCTGACCGGCGTCGTCGGCGCCTGGTTCGTCGCGGCGCTCTGGCTGCTCGGCTGGCTGGCCGCCTCGGCGCTCATCGGCTGGCTCGCCGGGCCGCGCACGTGGCTCGCGATCGCCCGCCGCGAGGTGCGCCGCGACGCCGCCGGGACGGCGGATCGGTCACCCGGTGCACCGCCGACGCCGTAGCGCCCCTCGCAGCACGCTGGGCGAC
>NZ_JANQCH010000266.1 GCF_024723325.1 Agrococcus sp. HG114 | reverse complement strand
GAACGGCGACGGCGACTACCCCCGGCAGTACCACGGCGTCGTCGTGACGTACGCGCAGGTCGCGGCGCGCGCATCCGCCCCCCCACCGGGCTTCCTCGACGTCGCCGGTGGCCGGGCCCGCCCGCATGCTCCTCGGCCGACCACCGGCGACGTCGAGAATCCCGTGCCATCTCAGGCAGGCGCGCCTAGAGTGACCGCATGCACTACCTGCTCGGCCTCGCTGCCCTCCTCATCGGCGTCGTCATCGCGACCCGTCGCACCCGGCCCACGTGGTTCGTGGTGCTCACCGCCGTGCTCATCGGCGTCGGCGCGCTGCTCGCGGTGCTGAGCTACACGCGCGTCACCGACTCGCTCGGGCTCGTCGGCAACAACGTGCTCGGCTGGACGTACGTCGGCCTCTCCCTCATCACGATGCTCTCGGCCGTGTTCGTGCTCGAGCGGCGAGGAGAGTTCGGCGAGGAGCGAGCCCCGCTCATCGGTGACAACCCGCTCGACGGCGACACCGACGACAGCGACGACCTCCCGGCCGGGCAGCCGCACCCCGACTTCGCCGACGCCGCCGCAGCCCGCCGCGAGAGCCGCGCCGCCGCCGAGACGCGTGCCGAGCAGCGTGGCGC
>NZ_JANQCH010000265.1 GCF_024723325.1 Agrococcus sp. HG114 | reverse complement strand
GCTGCCGCGCCGGTCGACCTCCCGGCCGCCGCCGACTCGCCCGGACTCGCCGACGCATCCGAGGTCCTGGCCGGGCTCGTCGGCGGCCGTCGGCGCATCGCGCTCGAGTGCGCGGGCGGGGTCGTCGCGGTGCCCGGCGACGAGGGCGACGCGTGGATCGGCCGCTGGGCGGTCGCGCTCGCGGGGCTCGCGCGGCAGGCGCTCGAGCGCGGCGAGCAGGCGATCGTCGTCGTGCCCGACCACCGCGAGCAGCGGCAGCTGCGGCTCGCGCTCGGCGCGGTCGTCGGCGCTGAGCGGGTCGTCGAGCTGGATGCGCGGCAGAAGAACCCGGAGCGCTACCGAGGGTTCCTGCGCTGCCTCGACGGCGAGCCGGTCGTCATCATCGGCCCGCGCTCGGCGGTCTACGCGCCGGCCGCGCGCCTCGGGCTGCTCGCGGTGTGGGAGGACGGGGATCCGCTGCTCGCCGAGCCGCTCGCGCCCGGCGTGCACGCGCGCGACGCCGCGCTCGTGCGCCAGGCGCAGTCGGGATGCGCGCTCGTCATCGCGGGGCACGCCCGCTCGACCGACGCCGAGCGGCTCGTCGAGGTCGGCTTCCTCGAGCACGAGCGGCTCGGCCACCAC
>NZ_JANQCH010000264.1 GCF_024723325.1 Agrococcus sp. HG114 | reverse complement strand
CGCGACGACGCCCGCCGGTCCTCCGGCGGGCGTCGTGCTGTCTCGGGCGGCTGTCGAGCCGCTGCGCTGTCGAGCCGCTGCGTTGCCGAGCGGCTGCGCTGTTCGAGCCGCTGCCGACCACGACGCCCGGCGCCCCGGCGGGCGGTGCGGGCCGGCCGCCGCCCTCACCGGGGCGGATGCTTCAGGCGCGGTCGGCCTCGTCGGTCCGCTCGTCGGCGCGGCCCTCGGGCGCAGCGTCGACGTCGGTCTCCTCCGCCGGGGTGTGGATGTCGGGGTCCGCGCCGACGACCGCGGTGCCGTCCTGCGCATCCCTGCTCGGTCCCGGCCGGTAGCCCGCGCCCTCCTCGGCCTCCTCGTGGTCGCGGCCGTGCTGGCCCTCCTCCGGTGCGGGCGAGTAGCCGCGAGGCGTCTCCGAGTCGCCGCGGTGCACCTCGGGGATCGTTCCGCCGCTCGTGCCGGCATCGGAGTGCCCGGTTTCCGCACTGGCGTCGTCGCCCGCGACCGGGTCGCCGGGCAGCGTGCCCCCGCGCGCGGCAGCCGGGTCGGCGCCGAGCTCGTCGACCGTCGGGATCACCCCGTCGCCGAACGCCGCGGCCGTCGCTGCCGCGGCGCCCGCACCGCCGGCGAG
>NZ_JANQCH010000263.1 GCF_024723325.1 Agrococcus sp. HG114 | reverse complement strand
CGCCAGGCGCACCGCCTCGGCCTCGCCGACCGCGGCGCGCTCACGACGCTCGCGGTCGACGCCCTCGACGACCCGGCCGCCGCGCGCGCGGCGCTCGCCGCCCACGTGCCGCCCGACACCGCATCCGTCTACCTGCAGCCCGACCTCTCGGCCGTCGCACCGGGGCCGCTGCGCGCCGCCGTCGACGCGCGCCTGCGCCGCATCGCGCGGCTCGAGCGCGCCGGCATCGCGTCGCAGTGGCGCATCACCGCGCAGAGCGTCGCGGGCGCGCTCGCCGGCGGCGAGAGCGCCGAGAGCGTGCTCGAGTTCCTCGCCGGCATCTCGCTCACGGGCGTGCCGCAGCCGGTCGCCTACCTCGTGCGCGACGCGGCCGCCCGGTTCGGGAGCCTGCGCGTGCGGCCGGTCGACCCGGCCGCCGAGGGCGGCGCGCGATCGCAGGCGCGCAGCGACGACGCGCAGCTCATCCGCACGATCGCGGTCGACCGGGCGCTCGCCGCCCTCGGCTCGGCGCAGTCCGGGCCGCACCGCGTCACCTTCCGGCTGGACGCCGAGGACGTGCTCGACGCGCTGCTCGCCGAGCGCTACCCCGCGGTGCTCGAGGACGACGCGGGCGCGCTCGTGCTGCGCCGCAC
>NZ_JANQCH010000262.1 GCF_024723325.1 Agrococcus sp. HG114 | reverse complement strand
CCCCGGGCCTGGCGGCCGGATCGGCAGGCGACGACGGCGCGAGGGCGCTCGTGCGCGCGCGGCTCGTCGAGCAGGCGGAGGCGCTGCGGGGCGAGGACCCGCTCGTGCGCGTCGACGCACCGGGCGCCGTGCACCGCATGCGCGTCGCGGTGCGGCGGCTCCGGAGCGCGCTGCGCACCTTCCGGCCGATGCTCGACGCGGCGCGCTCCGAGCCGCTGCGCCGCGAGCTCGGCTGGATCGCGGGCGTCCTCGGCGAGGAGCGGGACGCCGAGGTGCTGCGGGCGCGCCTGGCGGCGCTCGTCGCCGAGCAGCCGGAGGAGCTCGTCGTCGGGCCCGTCGCGCAGCGCATCGACGACGCGCTCGGCGCCCGGCGGCGCGACGCGCACGAGCGCGTGCTCGAGGCGATGCGCTCCGGCCGCTACTTCGCGCTCGTCGACTCGCTCGAGGCCGCGGCGGCTGCGCCGCCGTGGTCTGATGGCGAGTGGGACGATGTCGACGCGCTCGCGCCCCTCGTGCGGCGCGACCTGCGGCGCACGGCACGGCGGCTGCAGGCCGCGCTCGACGCGTCCGGTGACGAGCGGGATCGACTGCTGCACGACGCCCGCCGGGCGGCGAAGCGCGCGCGCTACGCGGCCGAGGCG
>NZ_JANQCH010000261.1 GCF_024723325.1 Agrococcus sp. HG114 | reverse complement strand
CCGGCGGGCACCGGGCTCGGGGCGGTGATGTTCGTCTCGACCTACGCCTACCTCGCGCTCATGGTGGGGCTCATGATGACGTTCTTCGCCGTGCGGCACTCGCGGGGCGACGAGGACGCGGGCCGGGCCGAGCTCGTGCGCGGCACCGCGGTCGGCCGCTGGGCGCCGCTCGCGTCGACGCTCCTCGCGGGCGCGGTCGAGCTCGCGATCGTGTGCGGGCTCACGCTCGCCGTGTCGGTCGCGCTCGGGCTGCCGGCCACGGGCTCCGCGCTCATGGCGCTCGCGCTCGCGGGCGTCGGGCTCATCGGCATGCTCGTGGGGCTGCTCGCCGGGCAGGTGCTGCCCACGTCGCGCGCCGCGAACGGCGCGGCGGCGATCGTCGTCGGCGCGTGGTTCTTCGTGCGCGGCATCGGCGACGCGCTCGGCGAGCCCTCGGACGACCTCACGCGCGTCGAGTCCGCGTGGCCCGCGTGGCTCTCGCCGATCGGCTGGGGCGCGCAGGCGCATCCGTTCGCCGACGCGCCGTGGGAGCCCGACGGCACGCCGCTGCTGCTGTTCGTGCCCGCCGCGCTGCTGCTCGGCGGCCTCGTCGCCGCGCTCGAGTCCCGTCGCGAGCTGGGCAGCGCGCTCGTCGCCGAGCGCCACGGG
>NZ_JANQCH010000260.1 GCF_024723325.1 Agrococcus sp. HG114 | reverse complement strand
GGGTCGGGCAGGCCGCCCCGACGGCCGCGCGCGCGGAGGCGCTCGGGCGCAGCCTCGCGGCGCTCCACGCGTTCGGCGCCGACTGGCACTGCTGCCCGCCGCGCGGTGCCGGGGCGCCGTTCGAGTGGGGCTCGTCGCGCGTGCCGCTCGCGACCTCGCCGGTCGCGGGAGGCTGGGGCGCGGCGTGGGCCGAGACGGCGGTGCGGCCGGTGCTCGTGCGGTGCCTCGAGCGGGGGCGGCTGGATGCGCGGGCCGGTCGAGTCGTGGAGCGCGCGGTCGACCGCATGGCCGCGGGCGACTTCGACGCGCCGCAGCCCGCCGGCGCCGGGCCGGTCGCGCGCATCCACGGGGACCTCTGGGCGGGCAACGCGCTGTGGGCGGAGGTCGACACGGGCGCGGTGCTCATCGACCCGCACGCGCAGGGCGGGCACGCCGAGACCGACCTCGCGATGCTCGCGCTGTTCGGGCTCCCGCTGCTCGAACGCGTGCTCGCCGCGTACCACGAGGCATCGCCGCTCGCCGACGGCTGGCGGGAGCGCGTGCCCATGCAGCAGCTGCAGCCGCTGCTCGTGCACACGCTGCTCTTCGGCGGCGGCTACGCCGACCGCGCGGTCGCGGTCGCGCGCTCGCTGGCGTGAGCACGCGGGCGCGCTCGGCGGCTGCCCGGGCTCGGGCACGGCG
>NZ_JANQCH010000025.1 GCF_024723325.1 Agrococcus sp. HG114 | reverse complement strand
GCGGATCGCGAGCGGCGAGCGCGGCTCGGCGTGCTCGAGCAGGCGCCCCGGCTGCGCGCGCTCGGTGCGCACGTGCAGGGTCGGCATGCACGCCAGCGTACGCGTTCGCGCGCGTGCGCCGGCGGCGAGGGGCGCTCCTAGCCGCAGACCGGCCACCCGAGCGCGGCGGCCGGTCACGGCGCCCGGGACGGGCTCGCGGACGGCGGGCGTCCGATCAGGACACGCCGCCTAGGATGGGGGTGTGAGCCGAGCCGACATGCAGAAGGACCCCGACGAGGTCGCGGGCATGTTCGACGCGACGGCGAAGCGGTACGACCTGCTGAACTCGCTGCTCTCCGGAGGCAACGACAAGCTCTGGCGCATCCACATGCAGCGCGCCGTGCGGCCCCAGCCCGGGGAGCGCATCCTCGACGTCGCCGCCGGCACCGGCGCATCCGCCGCCCCGATGGCGAAGGCCGGCGCGCTCGTCACGGCCCTCGACATCAGCCAGGGCATGCTCGAGGTGGGGCGCGAGCGCCACCCCGACATCGAGTTCGTGCACGGCAGCGCGACCGAGCTGCCCTTCGACGGCGACACGTTCGACGCCGTCACGATCTCGTTCGGGCTGCGCAACGTGCAGCAGCCGCGCGCGGCGCTCAGCGAGTTCCACCGCGTGCTGAAGCCCGGCGGCCGGCTGCTCGTGTGCGAGTTCTCGCAGCCCCCGGTGAGCGTCGTGCGGCGCGGCTACGACCTCTACCTGCGCACGGTGCTGCCCGGCATGGCGCGGCTCGCGAGCAGCAACCCCGAGGCGTACCGCTACCTCGTCGAGTCGATCGAGTCGTGGCCCGACCAGCAGGCGCTCTCGCAGTGGATCCGCACGGCTGGCTTCACGCGCGTCGCGCACCGCAACCTCACGCTCGGGGTCGTCGCGCTGCACCGCGGCCGCAAGCCCACCGAGCAGACCGCGGCGATGCGCATCGCGAAGCACGCGAACGACGCCCCGCAGCCCGCCTCCGAGCCGCAGCCGGGCCCGGAGGAGCAGGGCGCCTGATGCCGACGATCGCCGAGACCTTCGGGCTCCGCGGGCCGCGCCTCGCCGCGCCCGCCGACCGCCGCATGGTCGACAGCGTCGAGGCCGGGCTCGAGCGCGTCGAGGAGCGCCTCGGCGCCCACCTGCACGTCGCCGACCCGGTGGCGGATGCGGTGACGCGCTACCTGCTCGAGGCAGGCGGCAAGCGGGCCAGGCCGCTGCTCCTCCTGCTGACCGCGCACCTCGGGCGCGGCATCGACGACGAGGTGCTCTCGGCCGCCGAGCTCATCGAGATCACGCACGTCGCGAGCCTCTACCACGACGACGTCATGGACGAGGCCGAGACGCGGCGCGGGGTGCCGTCGGCGCACGTCGCCTGGAGCAACAGCGTCGCGATCCTCGCGGGCGATCTGCTGTTCGCGCGCGCGGGCCAGATCGCCGCGCCGCTCGGCGCCGAGGTCGCGCAGCTGCAGGCGCGCACGTTCGAGCGCCTGTGCCTCGGCCAGCTGCACGAGACGCTCGGGCCCGGCGACGCCGACCCGGTCGAGCACTACCTGCAGGTGCTCGCCGACAAGACGGGCTCGCTCATCGCCGCGGCCGCCGAGTGCGGCGCGCTCGTGAGCGGCGCCGACGCGGCGCTGCGCGAGGCGCTGCGCGTCTTCGGCGAGCGCATCGGCGTCGCCTTCCAGCTCGTCGACGACGTCATCGACCTCTCGTCCGACCCCGACACGGGCAAGGACCAGGGCAACGACGTGCGCGCGGGGGTCGCGACGCTGCCGGTGCTGCTGCTCGCGAAGCGCGACGACGACGCCTCCGCGGCGCTGCTGCGCAGGCTGCACGAGCCGGCCGACGAGGCCGAGCTCGCGGCCGCCGTCGTCGAGCTCGCCGCGCATCCGGTCGTCGACGAGACGATGGCCGAGGCCGAGCGCTGGCAGCGCGAGGCGCTCGCCGCCCTCGAGCCGCTCCCGGCGGGCACGGTGCGCCGTGCCCTCGAGGCGTTCGCCGAGAAGGTCGTCTCGCGCACCCGCTGACGCACTGAAGCACGGGCGGCGCGGCCGCCCTCCACCTGCAAGGAGAGAAGTGAGCGCACCGCTCCGCATCGCCGTGGTCGGCGCCGGTCCCGCCGGCATCTACGCCGCCGACATCCTCAAGAGGTCCGTCACCGAGGCGGGCGGCGAGGTGCTCATCGACCTGTTCGAGCAGCTGCCGGCGCCCTACGGCCTCGTGCGCTACGGCGTCGCCCCCGACCACCCGCGCATCAAGGGCATCATCTCGGCGCTGCGCGAGGTGCTCGAGTCCGGCGTCGTGCGGCTGTTCGGCAACGTCCGCTTCGGCCACGACATCACCGTCGCCGACCTCGAGCGGCTCTACCACGGCGTCATCTTCGCGACCGGGGCGACGAAGGACGCGCCGCTCGACATCCCCGGCATCGACCTGCCCGGCTCCTACGGCGCGGCCGACTTCGTCTCCTGGTACGACGGCCACCCCGACGTGCCGCGCGAGTGGCCGCTCGAGGCGAAGGAGATCGCGGTCATCGGCAACGGCAACGTCGCGCTCGACGTCGCGCGGATGCTCGTGAAGCACCCCGAGGACCTCATGCCCACCGAGGTGCCCGCCAACGTCGTCGCCGGCCTCGAGGCATCCCCCGTCACCGACGTGCACGTCTTCGGCCGCCGCGGCCCGCTCGGCGTGAAGTTCACGCCGCTCGAGCTGCGCGAGCTCGGCGAGCTGCGCGACGTCGACATGATCCTCCACGACGAGGACTTCGGCGTCGACCCCGACGAGGAGGCGCTCAAGCAGAACAAGCAGATCCTCGTCATCTCGCGCGTGCTCGAGCAGTGGCGGCAGCGCGAGGTCGGGCACGCGTCGCGCCGCCTGCACCTGCACTTCTGGTCGCGCCCCGACGCCGTGCTCGGCGACGACCGCGTCGAGGCGCTGCGCGTCGAGCGCACCCGGCCGGGCGAGGACGGCCTCGAGGGCACGGGCGTCTTCCGCGACATCCCCGTCCAGGCGGTGTACCGCGCGGTCGGCTACTTCTCGTCGCCGCTGCACGAGGTGCCGTTCGACGAGCGCCGCGGCGTGATCCCGAACGAGGCGGGGCGCGTGATGGACGGCATGCGCCCGGTGCCCGGCATGTACGCGACGGGCTGGATCAAGCGCGGTCCGGTCGGCCTCATCGGCCACACGAAGTCCGACGCGAAGGAGACGATCGAGCAGCTGCTCGGCGACGAGCACTCCTGGTGGAGCCCCGAGCCGTACGACGCGGCCGCGGTGCCCCGGCTGCTCGAGGAGCGCGGCGTGCGGTGGACCGACATCGCCGGCTGGATCCGGCTCGACGAGCACGAGATGGCGCTCGGCGCGCCGCACGGCCGCGCGCGCATCAAGGTCGTGCCGCGCGACGAGATGATCGCGGTCTCGCGCGACGAGCGCTGACTTGGAGCCGGTCGGCCTGCTGCTGATCGCGCTCGCGGCGGTCGGCGGCGGCGCGATCAACGCGGCCGCCGGCGGCGGCACGCTCATCACGTTCCCGGCGATGCTCGCCGCGGGCATGAGCCCGCTCGCGGCGAACATGACGTCGTCGATCGGGATGCTCATGGGCACGATCGGCGGCGCGTGGAGCTACCGGGCGGAGCTGCGCCGCCAGCGCCGCCGCTTCGCCGCGAACGCCCCGTTCGCCGCGATCGGCGGCGCGCTCGGCGCGGTGCTGCTGCTGCTCACGCCCTCCGACGCGTTCACCGCGATCGTGCCGTGGCTCGTGCTCGCCGCCGCGGCGCTGTTCGCGGTGCAGCCGCTCGTCGCGAAGCGGCTCGGCCGGTCCGCGGACGACGCGTTCGACACGGCATCGACCGGCGGGTGGGCGGCGAAGGCCTCCTTCGTGCTCATCGGCGTCTACGGCTCGTACTTCGGCGCCGGCATCGGCGTCATGATGCTCGCGATGCTCGGCCTCCTCATCCACGACTCGCTCCAGCACCACAATGCGCTGAAGAACGTGCTCGCGGCCGTCATCAACGGCACGGGCGCGCTCATCCTCGCCTTCTCGCCGCTCGTGCACTGGGGCGTCGTCGCGCTCATGCTCGCGGGCTCGCTCGTCGGCGGCGTCGCGGGCGGCCGGCTGTCGCGGCGCGTGCCGTCGTGGCTGCTGCGGCTCGTGGTGATCGCCTTCGCCCTGGGCGTCGCGCTCACGATGCTGCTGACCTGAGCCGGGCCCGCCGGGCATCGCGAGAGCGAGCGCTCGCGCCCGAGCACCGCTGGGGCGGGACGCTCCGCTACTGCAGCGCCGACGTGAGGCGCGCGACGTTGTCGAAGAGCTGGGTGATGCGCGGGCGGGCCAGCCACGTCTCGAGCGTGAGCTCCGACGACTGCAGCCGGTACCCCTCCGCCGTGCCCTGCAGCTGCGCGACCATCGACGCGCCCTCGATGAGCATCGACACCTCGAAGTTCAGGCCGAACGAGCGCATGTCGATGTTCGACGAGCCGATCACCGACACCTTGTCGTCGAAGGTCATGAACTTCGAGTGCAGCACGGTCGGCTTCGCGAAGAGGGTGATCCTCACGCCCGCGCGCAGCAGCTCCTCGTAGTACGAGCGCTGCGCGTGGTGGGTCCAGAACTGGTCGCCGATCTCGCTCGCGAACAGCTCGACGTCGACGCCGCGCATCGCCGCCGACGTGATCGCGTAGCGCATCGCCTCGTCGGGCACGAAGTACGGGCTCACGACGACGATCCGCTCCTGCGCGGCGTGCACGAGCTCGAGGAACACGCGCAGGTTGATCTCGCCCTCGAAGCCGGGTCCCGACGGGATGACGGATGCGTTGAGGTCGCCCTGGTGCTCGGAGCCGTGCGTCGCGAGCTCCACGAGCTCGTTCGACTCGGCCCACCAGTCCGACCAGAAGAGCACGTCGAGCGCGCGCACCGGCTGGCCCGTGAGCTCGATCCAGGTGTCGCGCCACTGCAGGCCGCGGCGGATGTTCTTCTTCCAGAGGTAGGAGGGGTCGACGAGGTTGAGCGAGCCGGTGAAGCCGACCGAGCCGTCGATGACGACGAGCTTGCGGTGGTTGCGGAGGTCGGGCCGCTGCCACTGCCCGCGCCAGGGCTTGAGCGGCAGCATGTCGCGCCACTCGGCGCCCATCGCCTCGAGCCGGGCGATCGTCTCCTTGCGGCGCGGGTAGCGCGCGCTCGTGAGGTGGTCGACGAGCACGCGCACCGCGACGCCGCGCGCCGCCGCCCGCTCGAGCGCGGCGAAGAACACCTCGGTGCGCTCGCTCGCGACGATGAGGTAGAACTCGACGTGCACCCAGCGCTCGGCCTCGTCGATGCGGCGCGCCATCGCCTCGAGCTGCGCGTCGAACTCGCCCCACACGATGCCCTCCGAGGGCCCGACGTGCGGCATGGAGGAGAGCGTGCGGTTCAGCTCGAGGATCCCGCCGAGCCACTCGGGCCGCTCGCGCGCGGCGGGCGCGTCGTCGACGTCGAGGGTGCTCTCGCGGATGAGCTCCTGGATCGCGGACATCTTGTCGCTGCGGCCCTTCGGCAGCCGGGTGTTGCCGAGCACGCCGAACACGATCCAGCCGACGATGGGCTGGAACATGATGACGAGCAGCCACGCGATCGCGGAGGAGGGGCGCCGGTTGTAGGGCACCACCGCGAGGGCCAGCACGCGCAGCGCGACGTCGACGGTGAGGTAGAGCGCGCCGAGCGCCTGCGCGAGCGTCAGCTCCACTGGGGGCGGTGGGTGCGGGCCGCGGTCAGCGGAAGTTGACGAACTGGAGGTCGATGTCGAAGTCCCCGGCCTTCAGCAGCCGGATGGTCTCCTGCAGGTCGTCGCGGCTCTTGGAGGTGACGCGCACCTCGTCGCCCTGGATCTGCGCCTTGACGCTCTTGGGCGCCTCGTCGCGGATGAGCTTCGTGACCTTCTTCGCGTTCTCGCTCGAGATGCCGTCCTTGAGCGAGATCTCGATGCGGTACTCCTTGCCCGAGGGGTAGGGGTCGCCCTGGTCGAGCATCTTGAGGTCGATGCCGCGCTTGATGAACTTCGACTGCACGACGTCGAGCACCGCCTTCACGCGCTCCTCGCTCGAGGCCTTGAGCAGCAGCTTCTCGCCGCTCCACGCGACATCGGCGCCGACGCCCTTGAAGTCGTAGCGCTGCTCGACCTCCTTGCGCGCCTGGTTGACGGCGTTCTCGGCCTCCATCTTGTCGACCTTGCTGACCACATCGAACGAGGAATCTGCCATGCCCTGATCCTAGGGCGGCCGCGCCGGGTCGTCCTCAACCAGTCGATGGTCGGCCACGGGACGACGGAAGCCCCGCCTCGGGGGCGGGGCTCCGGATGGTGGCGAGTGAGGGATTCGAACCCCCGAAGGCAATGCCAGCTGATTTACAGTCAGATCCCTTTGGCCGCTTGGGTAACTCGCCGAGGCCGTGCAGGCCGTCGTCTACCCTACAACACCCACAGGTCGGCGCCCGCGCCGCGCGGCCCCGCGGTGCCCACGGGTAGGTTCGAGGCATGCGCGAGCTCCACGACCTCAACGTCGGCATCGCGGTCGAGGCGGCCGAGCTCGCGCGCACGCGCCGCCGCGCGGGCGTCGCGATCGCGGCGAGCAAGTCGAGCCTCGTCGACATCGTCACCGAGGCCGACCGCGAGGTCGAGCGGCTCGTGGTCGAGCGCATCCGCGCCGCGCGCCCCGACGACGGCATCCTCGGCGAGGAGGGCACGAGCATCGTCGGCACCTCGGGCCTCACCTGGGTCATCGACCCGATCGACGGCACCGTGAACTACCTCTATGACATCCCCGCGTACGCCGTCTCGCTCGCCGTCGTCGAGGGCGAGCCCGACCCGGCGACGTGGCGTCCGCTGTCCGCGAGCGTCATCAACGCCGCGACCGGCGAGCGCTTCGAGGCGACGCGGGGCGGGGGAGCGACCCTCGACGGCCGCCCGATCCGGGTGGCGGATGCGGTGCCCGCCGCGACCGCGCTCGTCGGCACGGGCTTCGGGTACGACGCGGGCCGCCGGCAGCGGCAGGCCGCGATCGTGCAGCAGCTCATCGGGTCGGTGCGCGACATCCGCCGCATCGGCGCCGCCGCGCTCGACCTCGCGGGCGTCGCGGCAGGCAGGCTCAACGCCTACTTCGAGGTCGGGCTGCAGCCGTGGGACTTCGCGGCCGGCGCACTGATCGTCGAGGAGTCCGGCGGCGCGATCCGCGGCTGGGGCGACGCCCCGGCGGGCTCCGGGTTCCTGCTCGCGGCGCACCCCGCGGTCGCCGATGAGCTGCTGGAGCTGCTCGCGCCCATGCCCGTCGACGAGGTGTGAGCCTTGCGGCTTCGTTGCCGATCCGTTACCTTCGATGGTCGGAGCGCGCGACCGATCGCGTGCCCGCGCGCCGTTGCTCCTGACGACCGGTTCATGCTTTCATCGACAGCGTCGCAAGCAGCTGGATCATGGCGATCGACGTGCGCCCGCGACCCGAAGACTCGACCCTAGGACGGCCCCCGCGTGACTGCCCCCACCCGACGAGCCCTGCGCTCGTCTGCTGAGGACGCCACACGGCCCGCTCCGGCTCCCGCGCCCAGCCGCCGCGAGCTGCGCGAGCGCGAGCGCGCCGCCGAGGCGATCGCGCTGACCGCCGCCGAGGCACGCGCCGCCGCGCGCGTCACCCTCGTCGAGGGCACCGCGCCGCTCTACACGACGCGCCGCGCGATGCGCGAGGCAGCGACGAGGGCGGCGCGCGAGCTGCCCGTGACGATGGCGGCGGAGGAGTTCACCGCGCCGATCATCACCGTCGACGCACCGTCGCTCGGGACCGGCGGCGAGCGACCGGCAGGCGGCCGCCCCGCGCCGCGGCCGCTCGCGCCGCGAGTCGTGCAGCAGCCCGTCTCGGCCGCCTCGCCGAAGCGCCGCCGCTCCACCGCCCGCGCGCTCGCGCGGAAGGTCACCGCCGGCGGCGCGCTGCTGTTCATCGGCTCCCTCGTTGTCGTCACGTCGTTGCCCGCGCAGGCGGTGAGGGCACCGGATACGCTCGACCCGGCGATCGCTCAGATCGACGGCGATGCTGAGGCGCAGACGCTTGGCGTGGCCGACGGCAATGAGACCTTCTTCGCTCGCGACGACGTCGCTGTGAACGACCTGGTCGCCGCGGCTCGCATGTCGCCTGGCGAGCTCGCCGCCTTCCAGTCGGTCGCGGATGCCGAGCCGGGGGGCTCCTCCTACGGGGGAGACCCGGCGTTCCCGCAAGCGTGGGGGATGCTCGAGACCAGCTACGTGCAGACGCCGTTCCCCGAACTCGACCAGTTGCGCATCACGAGCCCGTTCGGCTACCGGCCGGGTGGCTTCCATGGGGGCACCGACATCGCTCCCGGACTTGGCACCGAGATCCGGCCCATCGCTAACGGGGTCGTCTCTGCAGTCTGGCAGGGCAACAATCCGGGCGGCGGCGGCTACACGGTGTTCATCGACCACAACATCGACGGCGAGTTCTTCCAGTCCTGGTACGCGCACATGGTGCCGGGTTCGATCCGCGTCGAGGTGGGCCAGGTGGTCGACATCACGACGGTCATCGGGCTCGTCGGCAGCTCCGGTCGCTCAACGGGTCCACACCTGCACTTCGAGATCAAGAACGGCGACTACGTGTCGTTCGATCCGATGCTCTGGCTGCAGACCCGCGAGCAGAATCTCGAGTTCCGCTGACGCCCGAGCGCGACACGCTCGCAATGCCAGCGGCGCGGAGCAACCGGCACTAGCAGGCGCCCTCCGCGCTGAGACGACGAGCGCCCCGCCGGCCCGCGAGGCGCTCGTCGTCTCAAGCGAGCGTCACGCGGTGCGCACCCACACGACCTCGTCGGCAGCGAGCGATGCCGCGTCGAGCGGCGTCGAGGCGAGCAGGATCCCGCCGCGCGGCACGTCGACGGCGTCGTGGCCGAGGTTCGCGATCACGGTGACGTCGCCGTTGCGGAAGGCGAGCGCCGTCGGGCCGACGTCGAGCCACTCGAGCTCGCCCGTGCCGAGCCGGTGCTCCTTGCGCAGCGCGAGCGCGCGGCGGTACAGCTCGAGCGTCGAATCGGCGACCCCCGCTTGCGCGTCGCGCGCGAGCTCGGCCCACTCGGGCGGCTGCGGCAGCCAGGTCTCGCCCGTCGGCGAGAAGCCGAACGCCGGCGCTGCGGCCTCCCACGGGATCGGCACGCGGCACCCGTCGCGGCCCCACAGCTCGCCCTTCGTCCGGTGGAACGTCGGGTCCTGCCGCTGCTCGGGGGCGATCGCGGTGACCTCGGGCAGCCCGAGCTCCTCGCCCTGGTAGACGTACGAGCTGCCGGGCAGCGCGAGCATGAGCGCGGTCGCGGCGCGCCCGCGGCGCAGCGAGACGACCGGGTCGGCCTTCGACCGCGAGGTCGGCCCGATGCCCGCGCCGTGGGGCGGGGGCGGCACGAGCGCGAGCCGGGTGCGGTGCCGGATGGTGTCGTGGTTCGAGAGCACCCACGTGGGCGGAGCGCCGACCGCGCCGAACTCGCGGATCGACTCGTCGATCACCTCGCGCAGCTGCGCGGCGTCCCACGGCGTCTCGAGGTACACGAAGTTGAACGCCTGGTGCATCTCGTCGGGGCGCACGAACCGCGCCATCTTCTCGAGCGGGCTCACCCACGCCTCGGCGCACAGCACCCGGTCGCCCTCGTACTCCTCGAGCACGAGGCGCCAGCGCCGGTAGATCTCGTGCACGTGCTCCTGACCGAAGAACGGCGAATCCATGGAGCCCGCGGCGATGAGCTCCTCGTCGATGTCCGGCAGGCCCTCGGCCTTGGCGTTGCCGTGCGCGACGTCGACGCGGAAGCCGTCGACGCCCCGGTCGAGCCAGAAGCGCAGCACGTCGACGAACATGTCGCCGACCTCCGGGTGGGTCCAGTCGAAGTCGGGCTGCGACGTGTCGAACAGGTGCAGGTACCACTGGCCATCGGGCACGCGCGTCCAGGCGGGACCCCCGAACACGCTCTGCCAGTTGTTCGGCGGCAGCTCGCCGTCGGGCCCCTTCCCGTCGCGGAAGATGTAGCGGGCGCGCTCAGGGCTGCCGGGGCCGGCCGCGAGCGCCGCCTGGAACCACGGGTGCTGGTCGGAGGAGTGGTTCGGGACGAGGTCGACGATCACCCGCAGACCGAGCCCGTGGGCCGCCTCGAGCATCCGGTCGAAGTCGTCGAGCGTGCCGAAGAGCGGGTCGACGTCCATGTAGTCGCTCACGTCGTAGCCGGCGTCGCGCTGCGGCGAGCGGTAGAAGGGGCTCAGCCAGATCGCGTCGACGCCGAGCTCGGCGACCTGCGGCAGGCGCGCTGCGATGCCGGCGAGGTCGCCGACGCCGTCGCCCGAGGCATCGGCGAAGCTGCGCGGGTAGATCTGGTAGATGACGGCGGAGCGCCACCACTCGGCGCCGGGCACGGACTGCGGGAGCTGGGCAGTGTCGGTCATGGCGACAGGCTATGCGGATGCGCTGGGAGGTCGGGCAAGGTCACGAGTTGCCAACGATCCGCGCTCCGGGCCGCGCGCGAGTTGCGGCTCGCGCACGCGGACGGCCACGATGAGCGGGGCCAGCGACGACGCCGTCGGAGCGGGGAGCCCCCAGGAGCTGAAGGAAGGCACCATGAAGCACAGCAGCCTCATGAAGGCGGCCGGGGTCGGGGCGCTCGCGCTCACGCTCGCGGCCTGCGCCGGCGGCGGCACGCCCGCGCCCGCGGACAGCGAGTCGGCGGAGCCGCAGGGCGGCGGCGAGCTCGTCATCTGGATGGACGAGAACCGCGCAGCGGCGCTCGAGGACGTCGTCGCGACGTTCGAGGAGGAGACCGGCACGACCGTCGAGGTCATCATCAAGGACTTCGGCGACATCCGCGACGACCTCACGACCCAGGCGCCCTCGGGCGACGGCCCCGACGTCGTCGTCGGCGCGCACGACTGGATCGGCAAGCTCGTCCAGAACGGCGTGATCGCGCCCGTCGAGCTCGGTGACATCGCGGGCGACTTCGAGGACGTCGCCGTCTCGGCGATGACCTACGAGGGCTCGGTCTACGGCGTGCCCGTCTCGATCGAGAACATCGCGCTCGTGCGCAACACGGCGCTCGCGCCCGAGGCGCCCGCGACGTGGGACGACCTCGTCTCGACCGGCCAGGCGGCCGTCGCCTCCGGCCAGGCGCAGTACCCGCTGCTCGTCGGCATCGACCCGAACAACGCCGACCCGTACCACCTGTACCCGCTGCAGGCCTCCTTCGGCGGCCCCGTCTTCGGCATGAACGACGACGGCTCGTACAACCCCGACGACCTGCAGATCGGCAACGAGGGCAACGTCGCGTTCGCCGGCGCGCTCGCGCAGTGGGGCGCCGACGGCATCATCAACGTCAACATCACGCAGGACATCGCGAAGGAGCAGTTCGCCGCAGGCGCGAGCCCCTACACGATCACCGGCCCGTGGAACCTGTCGACGTTCCAGGAGGCGGGCATCGAGTACGCGATCGACCCGATCCCGTCGGCGGGCGGCCAGCCGGCGACGCCGTTCGTGGGCGTGCAGGGCTTCTTCGTCTCGCAGTACGCGAACAACCCGATCGTCGCGTCGCAGTTCCTCACCGAGTACATCGCGAGCGAGGAGGCCCAGACGGCCATCTTCGAGGGCGGCCAGCGCGCTCCCGCGCTGTCGGCGGCGTTCGAGGCCGCGCAGTCGAACGAGGACGTCGCGGGCTTCGGCGCGGTCGGCGCCGAGGGCGTGCCCATGCCGAACATCCCCGAGATGGACGCGCTGTGGGCCGACTGGGGCACCACCGAGGCGCAGATCCTGAAGGGCGAGGCGGGCGACCCCGCCGCTGCCTGGACGGCGATGGCCGAGAAGATCCAGAGCACGCTCGACGGCTGATGCCGCAGCGCGGCGGCCGGTCCTCGACGGGCCGGCCGCCGTCTCTCCCTGAGCACCCGCCGACGCGAAGGAGCCCCGCGTGACGACGACCGACGCACCGCCGCGCCCGACGAGCGCGCCCAAGCGGGGCATCCACCACCAGCCCCCGAGCATGCGCGTGCTGGCCGTGAAGCTGCTGCTGCTCGCGCTCGTCGACGCGGTCGCCGTCTTCGCGATGTCGATCCTGTTCTTCCGCGGCGACTACGTCGTCGCGGCGATCGTGCTGCTCGTCACGATCGTCGTCAACTGGGTCTACCTGAGCCCCGGGCTCCTGCCGGCGAAGTACCTCACGCCCGGGCTGCTGTTCCTCGGGATCTTCCAGGTCTTCGTCATCGTCTACACGCTCTACATCGCGTTCACGAACTACGGCGACGGCCACAACTCCACGAAGGACGACGCGATCTCGTCGATCGTGCTGCAGAACACCCAGCGCGTCGAGGGATCGCCCGTCTACCAGGTGCAGGTCGTCGAGAGCCTCGCGGGGCTCGGGCTGCTGGCCACCTCGCCGGAGGGCGACGTGCTCGTGGGCACCGCGGAGCAGCCGCTCGAGCCCGTCGCCGAGGGCGACATCACGCGGGAGGGGCCCCGGGCGACGGCGGCCGCCGGCTGGACGAGCCTCGGCATGCAGGACATCCTCCAGCGGCAGCAGGAGATCGCGGCGCTCCAGGTGCCGCTGAGCGACGACCTGGCCGACGGGTTCCTCCGCACGACGAACGCGACGCAGGCGTTCGTCTTCGAATCCACCTTCGTGTACGACGAGGCCGCCGACACGATGACCGACTCCGCGACCGGCACCGTCTACCGGGATCTCGGCAACGGTCAGTTCGAGACCGAGGACGGCCGGTCGCTCGGCACCGGCTGGCAGATCCTCGTCGGCTTCGACAACTTCCTCTACCCGTTCGAGAACCCCCGGTACGGCGGCGCGCTCGTCTCCGTGCTGCTGTGGACGTTCGCGTTCGCGATCCTCTCGGTGGGCCTCTCGTTCTTCCTCGGGCTGTTCCTCGCGATCGCGCTCAACGACGCGCGCATGCGGTCGAAGCAGGTCTACCGGGTGCTATCGATCCTCCCGTACGCGTTCCCGTCGTTCCTCGGCGCGCTCGTCTGGCTCGGCCTCATGAACACCGAGTTCGGCTTCCTCAACAACGTCCTGCTCGGCGGTGCGGACGTGCCATGGCTCACCGACCCCTGGCTCGCGAAGGCCTCGATGATCATCGTGAACGTGTGGCTCGGGTTCCCCTACATGTTCCTGATCTGCCTCGGCGCGCTGCAGTCGATCCCCGAGGAGCTCACGGAGGCGGCGTCGGTCGACGGCGCCTCCGGCTGGCAGATCTTCCGCGGCATCAAGTTCCCGCTCCTGCTCGTGTCGACCGCACCGCTGCTCATCTCGTCGTTCGCGTTCAACTTCAACAACTTCAACATCATCTACATGCTCACGGCCGGCGGCCCGCGCATGCAGGGCGTCGACGAGAACGTCGGCCACACCGACCTGCTGATCACGCTCGTCTACAAGACGGCGTTCGAATCGGGCACCGGCCGCGACTACGGGCTCGCCTCCGCGCTGTCGATCCTGATCTTCATCATCGTGGCGACCGTCTCGACGCTCGCCTTCCGCCGCACGAAGGCGCTCGAGGAGCTGAACTGATGAGCATCGAGATCGATCCGCTCGCCGTCGACGCCGACGGGGCACGGCGGCGCCGCGAGCCGAAGGCCGCGCCGCAGCCTCGCATGCGCTTCCGCACGTGGCTGCGCGAGCTCGGCTGGCGCCACCTCGTCGGCCTCGCCGTCGTCGTGTTCGCCGTCTTCCCGCTCGTGTACGTCCTGAGCGCATCCTTCAACCCCGGCGGCACGCTCACGGGGTCGAACGTGCTGTTCCGCGAGATCTCGGGCCAGAACTACATCGACCTGCTCAGCGATCCGCGCCGGCCGTACGCGGCCTGGTTCGCGAACACGATCATCGTCGGCATCTGCACCGCGATCGGCACGGTGTTCCTCGGCGCGCTCGCCGCCTACTCGTTCAGCCGCATGCGCTTCACGGGCCGCCGGCCGGGGCTGCTGGGCCTCATCCTCGTGCAGATGTTCCCGCAGCTGCTCGCGGTCGTCGCGATCTACCTGCTCATGCGCGGCATCAGCGACGTCTTCCCGGCCATCGGCCTCGACTCGCTCGTCGGCCTCATCATGGTGTACCTCGGCGGCGCGCTCGGCGTGAACACCTACCTGATGTACGGCTTCTTCAACACGGTGCCCGCGTCCATCGACGAGGCGGCGAAGATCGACGGCGCCGGGCACGCGCGGATCTTCTTCACGATCATCCTGCGGCTCGTCGCGCCCATCCTCGCCGTCATCGGCCTGCTCTCGTTCATCGGCACGACGAGCGACTTCGTGCTCTCGTCCGTCATCCTTACGAGCCCGGACCGGCTCACGCTCGCCGTGGGCCTCTACCGGTACGTGTCGGAGGAGACGAACACGAACTACCCGGTGTTCGCCGCCGGCGCCGTGCTCGCAGCGATCCCCGTGATGGTGCTGTTCCTCTGGCTGCAGAAGTACATCGTGGGCGGGCTCACGGCTGGCGCCGTCAAGTAGGGGGTGCCCCGCCGCCATGCCGACTGTGGCACGGTAGGGGCATGCATCTCGACGGAGCGATGAGGCGGGCTGACACATGACGACGGTGAAGGCGCCGATCGACCGCGGGCGGTTCTCCAACAAGACCGTGTTCATCATGGCCGCGATCGGCTCGGCCGTCGGGCTCGGCAACATCTGGCGGTTCCCGTACGTCGCGTACGAGGGCGGCGGCGGCGCGTTCATCCTGCCCTACCTCGTCGCGCTGCTCGTCGCGGGCATCCCGCTGCTGCTGCTCGACTACGCGATCGGCCACTCGCAGCGCGGCTCGGCGCCGCTGTCGTTCGCGCGGCTGAGCCGACGGCTCGAGTTCATCGGCTGGTGGCAGGTGGCGATCTGCGTCGTGATCGCCCTCTACTACGCCGCGATCCTGGCCTGGTCGGCCCAGTACATCGGCTTCTCCTTCACCCAGGCGTGGGGCGACGACCCCGAGGCGTTCCTGTTCGGGGAGTTCCTGCGCACCGAAGCGGGCGCGATCACGTTCGACTTCGTGCCTGCGGTGCTCATCCCCATGGCGATCATCTGGGCCGTGACGATCGCCGTCATGGCGCTCGGCGTCCAGAAGGGCGTCGGCGCGACGTCGGTCATCTTCATCCCCGTGCTGCTCATCGCCTTCGGCGCGCTCGTCGTGCAGGCGCTCGTGCTGCCCGGCGCCGTCGAGGGCCTGCAGTCGCTGTTCGCCCCGAACTGGTCGGCCCTGCTCGACCCGGCCGTGTGGGCGAGCGCGTTCGGGCAGATCTTCTTCTCGCTGTCCGTCGGGTTCGGCATCATGATCACCTACGCCTCCTACGTGGGGCGCAAGGTCGACATGACGGGCTCGGGGTTCGTGGTCGGCTTCGCCAACTCGGGCTTCGAGCTGCTCGCCGGCATCGGCGTGTTCTCGGCGCTCGGCTTCCTCGCGCAGGCCTCGGGCGCCGCGGTCGCCGACGTCGTGAGCGCGGGCATCGGCCTCGCGTTCGTCGCGTTCCCCGCGATCATCTCGCAGGCGCCGTTCGGCGCGCTCCTCGGCGTGCTCTTCTTCACGTCGCTCGTGCTCGCGGGCTTCACGTCGCTCGTGAGCATCCTCGAGGTGGTCATCTCGGCGGTCCGCGACAAGCTCGAGCTCGGGCGCGTCACCGCGACGCTCGTGGTGACCGTGCCGATGGCCGTCGTCAGCATCCTGCTGTTCTCGACCACGAGCGGCGTCGTGGTGCTCGACATCGCCGACTACTTCATCAACCGCTTCGGCATCCTGCTCGTCGCCCTCGTCGCGATGCTCGCCGTCGCGTGGGGCGTGCGGCGCGTGCCGTGGTTCGCCGAGCACATGAGCCGCTACAGCTCCATCCGCCTCGGCCGCTGGTGGGTCGCCCTCGTCATGTTCGTGACGCCCGTGCTCATCCTCTTCATGCTCGTGCAGGAGGCCATCACCGCGATCACCGTCCCCTACGAGGGCTACCCGGCATGGATGCTCGGGGTGTTCGGCTGGGGGGTGGCCGCGGCCGCGCTCGTCGCCGGCGTCCTGCTCGCCATCCCCGGGTGGAGGCCGACGACGCCGCTCGAGGCGCCGATGCACGACGAGGAGGTGATCCGATGACCCCCGACGCGATCGCGCTCATGCTCGTCTCGATGCTCGTGCTCTGGGGCGGCCTGGGCGCGGCGATCGTGAACATCGTGCGCTTCAAGGGGCCGGAGCCCACGGAGTCGATGCGCGACCTCTGACCCCGCGGCTCATGCCCTAGCGTTGTCGGGTGCCGCAGCCCCACCACGACGGATCGCCCCTGCACGTCTCGACGCTGAGCCCGTCCCTCGGCGACCTCGTGCGGGTGCGCCTGCGCATCCCCGTCGGCGCCGACGCGCCGCTCGAGGTGCTCGTGCGCTCGAACCCGGACCGCGAGCCGTTCTTCAACAAGGCGGTGCACCTCGGCACCGCGGGCGCCTACGACTGGTGGGAGGCCGAGATCCGGGTCGCGAACCCCGTGCACCGCTACCGCTGGCTCGTGCACTGGCAGTCCGGTCTCACCGAGTGGATCAACCAGGAGGGCGTGCACCGCATCGAGACGCGCGACGACGCCGACTTCGCGCTCGTCGCGCACCCGGCGCCGCCGGCATGGGCGACGGATGCGGTGCTGTACCAGGTGTTCCCCGACCGGTTCGCGCGGTCCGAGCAGGCGGCCGCGCACCCGACGCCCGACTGGGCGATCGCCGCCGACTGGGACGAGCCGGTCATCGGCTCCGGCCCGGGCGTCTCGCAGCAGCTCTACGGCGGCGACCTGCCCGGCGTCGAGGCCCACCTCGACCACCTCGTCGAGCTCGGCGCGACGGTGCTCTACCTGACCCCCGTCTTCCCCGGCGCGTCGAACCACCGGTACGACGCATCCACCTTCGACCTCGTCGACCCGCTGCTCGGCGGCGACGAGGCGCTCATCTCGCTCGTCGAGGCAGCCCACGCGCGCGGCCTCAAGGTCATGGGCGACCTCACGAGCAACCACACGGGTGACACGCACGACTGGTTCCGCGCCGCGACCGCATCGCCCGACGCCCCGGAGCGAGCGTTCTACTACTTCCACGAGCACGGCTCGTACGCGTCGTGGCTCGGCCACGCCTCGCTGCCCAAGCTCAACTGGAGCTCGCGCGAGCTGCGCGAGCGCTTCATCGAGGGTCCGGACTCCGTCGTCGGCCGGTGGCTCCGGCCCCCGTACTCGCTCGACGGCTGGCGCATCGACGTCGCCAACATGACCGGCCGCCACGAGGACGATGACCTGAACGCCGAGGTGCGCCGGACCATCCGCCGCACGATGCTCGACATCAACCCCGACACGCTGCTGCTGGGGGAGTCGACGAACGACGCGACCGACGACTTCCAGGGCGACGCGTGGCACGGGGCGATGACCTACGCGAACTTCACGCGGCCGGTGTGGGGCTGGCTGTCGGTGCCCGGCTCCGCGGCGTTCGGCGGGCTCGGCATGGCGCGCTCGGTCATCCCGAGCTACACGGGCGTCGACGTGCACGCGCAGCACCAGCGCTTCATCGCCGGCATCCCGTGGCGCACGCGGCTGCACAACATGAACGCCCTCGACACGCACGACACGCCGCGCTTCGCGACCAACGCGCTGCCCGGCGCCGTGCCGGTCGCGCTCGGCATGGCCGTCGCGCTCCCCGGCATCCCGGTGATCTGGGCCGGTGACGAGCTCGGGCTCACCGGGGTCAACGGCGAGGACTCCCGCACCCCGATGCCGTGGGACTCGCTCGACGAGCACGCCGACACGATCGCGCTCCACCGCGAGCTGCTCGCGCTGCGGGCGAGCCAGCCGGCGCTCCGCGGCGGCGGGATGCGGTGGCTGCACGTGGGCGACGAGGTGCTGGCCTGGGTGCGCGAGAGCGAGGCGTCGAGCGTGCTGTGCGTCGCGGCGCGAGGCTTCCACGACGTCGTGATCGAGGAGGGCGAGGTCGGCGTCGACGGCGAGCCCGAGCGGCTCTTCGGCGACGCCGGCATCGCGGTCTTCGGCGACGGCGGCCTGCGCCTCACGGGCGCCGGCCCCGCGTTCGCCGCGTGGTCGCTGCCGGGTGTCGCGGCGCCGCGCCCCGACGCCGCCGAGGAGCGCGCCGAGCGCGAGCTGCTCGAGCGCAACGCCGCGCAGGACGCGGCGCTCGCCCACGGGGAGCCCGCGGCGCCGACGCTCACCGCCGCGTGGAGCAAGGACACGCTCGGCGAGGAGTGAGCGCGGGCGTGCCACGGCGGGCTCGCACCGGTGCTACGATATTCCGGTTGCCTGCAGAGGCTTCGCCCCGGTAGCTCAGTGGTAGAGCACTTCCATGGTAAGGAAGGGGTCGCGAGTTCAATCCTCGCCCGGGGCTCGCGTTCGCTTGATGCCTCGAGCTCGGGTGGGCGTCCTGGCGGGGTAGCTCAGTTGGTGAGAGCGCACGACTCATAATCGTGAGGTCGCGGGTTCGAGCCCCGCCCTCGCTACCGCCAGTGCAGCAGAGGACCGAGCAGTCGCTCGGTCCTCTGCTGCGTCCGGCCCCGTCCTCGCTCCCGCGACGCTCGCGATCGGGCATGGACGAGCGTCCAGCACGCGAGTAGCGTGCGTGCCAGACAGGCCGCGCTGACCTGCCTCGATCGAGGAGGACGACGATGTCCACTATCGCGCGACGCTCCATGTCCCCGTCGCTCGCCGCGAAGCCCTCGCACCACCACCACGTCGCGCCGACCCGCACGAAGGTCGCCTGGCCCTCGTCCGCGAGGCCGTTCGTGACCGACGGAGGGCTCGAGACCGATCTCATCCACAACCGCGGCGTGACCCTGCGCGAGTTCGCCGCCTACCCGCTCGTGCGCACCGACGCGGGCCTCGCGATGCTCGACGACTACTACGACGGCTACGCGGAGGTCGCGCGGCGGCACGGCACGGGACTCGTGCTCGAGACGCCCACCTGGCGCGCGAGCGCCGACTGGGGCGCCCGCCTGGGCGACTCGCGCCGGGCCCTCTACGACGTCAACGTGCAGGCTGTGCGGCACCTCCTGCAGCTGCGCGAGGAGCGCTACGCGGACATCGCCGACGTGCTCGTCAGCGGCGCCGTGGGGCCGCGCGCCGACGCCTACGCCGACATCCCGCCGGTCGACCCGGACGACGCGCAGATGTACCACGAGCCGCAGCTCGACGCGTTCGCCGAGGGCGGCGTCGACCTCGTGACCGCCTTCACCCTCTCCGACCCGGGCGAGGCGATCGGCATCGCGCGCGCAGCGTTCTACCACGGGCTGCCGACCGTGATCGGCTTCACCGTCGAGGAGGACGGCCGGATGCGCGGCGGCATGACGCTCCGCGAGGCGATCGAGCTCGTCGACAGCGAGACCGACACCGTGCACTACATGCTCAACTGCGCGCATCCGCAGCACATCCTGCGGGCGCTCGACGACGGACCGTGGCGCGAGCGGATCGTGAGCGTGCGCTACAACGCGTCGACGCGCACGCACGCCGAGCTCGACCGGGCGACGACGCTCGACGCCGGCGACCCCGCCGAGCTGCGCCGGGGCCACGCCGAGGTGCGCGCCCGGCTCCCGCGGCTCGCGATCATCGGCGGCTGCTGCGGCACCGACAGCCGGCACGTCGCCGCCCTCTGGGAGGACCGCGCCACTGCCTAGACTGGCTGGCGTGCCAGTGAACCCCGAGATCCAGGGCAGGCAGTACCCGCCCACGCCGCCCTACCTCGTCGGCCGCGAGAAGGTGCGCGAGTTCGCGCGCGCCGTCCAGGCGACGCACCCGCACCACTTCGACGTCGAGGCCGCGCGCGCCGCGGGCCACGCCGACGTCATCGCGCCGCCGACGTTCCCGATCGTCATCCAGGAGCTCACGCTGCGGCAGCTGCTCGACGACGAGACCGCGGGCGTCGACTTCAGCCGCGTCGTGCACGGCGACCAGCGCTTCACCGCGACGCGGCCGATCGTCGCCGGCGACGAGCTCACCGCGCAGCTGACGGTCACGAGCGTGAAGTCGCTCGCGGGCAACGACATGGTCGCGAGCGAGAGCGTCATCACGGATGCGTCGGGCGAGCACGTGGTGACGGCCACGTCGTCGCTCGTGGTGCGGGGGGAGTGAGCGTGGAGCAGCTCGAGGTCGGCCAGGTCGTCGCGGAGCGGGAGCTCCGCTTCACGCGCGACTCGCTCGTGCGCTACGCCGGCGCGTCCGGCGACTTCAACCCGATCCACTACCGCGACGACGTCGCGGCCTCCGTCGGGCTGCCCGGCGTGCTCGCGCACGGCATGCTCACGATGGGCGCCGCGGTGCAGCCGGTCGTCGACTGGGCCGGACCCGAGCGCATCCTCGACTACCAGGTGCGCTTCACGCGCCCCGTCGTCGTCGAGCCGGAGGCCGGCGCCGCCCTGCGGGTCGTCGCGAAGGTCGGCCGGGTGGACGACGGCTCCGCCCGGATCGACCTCACCGTGACGGTGGCCGAGCAGACGGTGCTCGGGAAGGCGCAGGTCGTCGTGAAGACCGAGGGATGACGCGCGCCGTGGCCGAGTCGGACGAGCATGGCGCAGCGGTGCGCGCGCTCGCGGACGCCACCACGATGCGCGTCGGCGGCGAGGTGCGGCGCTGGATCGACGCGACGACGCGCGAGGAGGTCGCCGCCGCCTACGCGGAGGCGCTCGCCGACGACCACGAGCCGCTGCTGCTCCTCGGGGGCGGCTCCAACACGGTCGCGTCGTCCGAGCCCTTCGACGGCACCGTCCTGCGCGTGGCGACCCGAGGCATCCGCACCCTGCCCGCGCCGCCGCCGCCGCACCGCCCGGAGGGAGAGCAGCCGCCGGCCGACGACTCCGTCGTGCTGCGCGTCGAGGCGGGCGAGCCGTGGGATGCGCTCGTCGAGCGCGCGGTCGGCGAGGGGCTCGCCGGCATCGAGGCGCTCAGCGGCGTGCCGGGCTCGACGGGCGCCGCGCCGATCCAGAACATCGGGGCCTACGGGCAGGAGCTCTCGTCGACGCTCGTGGGGCTAGAGCTGCTCGACGCGGAGACGCTCGAGGTGCGCTCGGTGCCGGCGGCGGAGCTGCGCCTCGGCTACCGCGACTCGGCCATCAAGCAGGGCGTGCTGCGCGGCGTCGTGCTCTCGGTCGACCTGCGCCTGCGCCGCTCGGCCGACGGGCGCAGCCAGCCCATCGCCTACCAGCAGCTCGCGTCGGCGCTCGGGGTCGAGCTCGGCACGCGCGTGCCGCTCGAGGATGTGCGCGCGTCGGTGCTCGCGCTGCGCTCGTCGAAGGGGATGGTGCTCTCCGACGACCCCGACTCAGTGAGCGCCGGCTCGTTCTTCACGAACCCGATCGTCTCGGCGCGCTTCGCGGCCGGGCTGCCCGCCGACGCGCCCCGCTGGTCGGTCGCCCCCGGACCCGCTGGCCCCGCACCGCGCCCGACGGTGCTGCCGCTCGAGGCGGCCGACCTGAGCGCCGTGCCGCCGCTCGAGCGGCCCGTGCCGCGCGTGAAGCTCTCGGCCGCGTGGCTCATCGAGCACTCGGGGATCGGCCGCGGGTTCGCCCTGCCCGGCTCGCGCGCCGCGATCTCGTCGAAGCACACGCTCGCGCTCACCAACCGCGGGGGCGCGACGGGCGAGGAGATCGCCGAGCTCGCCCGGTTCGTGCAGGCGCGCGTCGAGAACCAGTTCGGCGTGCACCTCGTGCCCGAGCCGGTGCTCGTCGGCCTGCAGCTCTAGCGGGAATGCGCGGCGCGCGCGCGAGGTTGCCCGTCGCATGACCGCACCTGTGCAGCTGCGCCTCGTCGTCGAGGCAGAGGACTTCGAGGCGGCGCTCGCGTTCTACCGCGACGCGCTCGGCCTGCCCGAGCTCGCCGCGTTCGAGGGCGAGGGCGAGGCGCGCGTGGCGATCCTCGACGCCGGCCGCGCGACGCTCGAGCTCGCGAACCCGGCGCAGAAGCGCATGATCGACGCCGTCGAGGCGGGCGGCCGGGAGAGCCCCCGCATCCGCGTCGCCTTCGAGGTCGACGACGCCGACGGCGTGACCCGCAGGCTCGAGGGTGCCGGCGCCACCGTGATCGCCGAACCGGTCGAGACGCCATGGCGCTCGCGCAACGCGCGGCTCGAGGGCCCGGCCGACCTCACCCTCACCCTCTTCGAGGAGCTCGACGGCGAGGAGCGGTTCGTCCCGCTCGGCTGAGCGGCCTCCGCTTGCCGACCCGCCGGGCCCGTGCGACAGTCGAGGCGTGGGGGAGACCGACGGGGCGCCCGACGGCGACGACCTCGCGCCGATCGAGCTCGAGGTGCAGGTCGCGGTGAGCTGCGCGCGGGCATGGGACGCGTGGGTGCACGGCCTCACCGAGTGGTGGCACCCGGCGTGGACGGCGAGCGGCGCGAGCCTCGCGCGCATCGAGGTCGAGCCGCACCCCGGCGGCCGCATCGTCGAGCACCGCCACGACGGGCGGCGGCACGAGTGGGGCGAGGTGACGGATGCGGTGCCCGGCTCGCGCTTCGCCCACACGTTCCGCCTCGCGGACGAGGGCGACGCATCCACGGTGGCCGTCGACTTCGCCGAGCTGCCGGGCGGCGGCACGCGGGTGCGGCTCACGCACGGGGGCTGGAACGCGTCGAACGCCGACGCGCGCGCCCTGCACGACGACTGGCCGGTGCTCCTCGAGCGCTACCGCGCGCACGCCCAGCACATCTGAGCAGCGGGGTCAGGCCGCGAAGAGGCGCTGGAGGCGCTGGACCCCTTCGAGGAGCGGCTCGTCGCCCAGGGCGTAGGAGAAGCGCAGGTAGCCGGACGGCCCGAATGCCTCGCCCGGCACGGCCGCGACCTCCGCCTGCTCGAGCATGAGGTCGGCGAGCTCGAGCGAGGTGTCGGCGCGCACGCCGCCCCA
>NZ_JANQCH010000259.1 GCF_024723325.1 Agrococcus sp. HG114 | reverse complement strand
AACCGGAGCCGTGGGCCGCGTGGGCGGGCCCGCTCCGCGACGGGCTGCTCGCCGCGTCGTCGCAGCTGCCGGGCATGGGCGGCGAGCTGCTCCCCGGCCTCGCGATCGGCGACGAGCGCCGCGTGAGCGCGACGCTGCGCACGGCCATGCTCGACGCGGGGCTCAGCCACCTCACCGCCGTCTCCGGCGCGAACTGCGTGATCGTGGTGGGCGCCGCGTTCCAGCTGGCCGCGGCGCTCGGCGCCCGGCGCGGGGTGCGCGTCGCCGCGGCGGCCGGGGCCCTCGCCGGGTTCGTGGTGCTCGTGACCCCGGAGCCCTCGGTCGTCCGGGCGGGCACGATGGCGGCGATCGCGCTCGTCGGCATCGTCACGGGGCGGCGATCGGGCGCGATCGCGCTGCTCGCCCTCGCGGTGCTCGTCGTGCTCGGCGTGCAGCCGCATCTCGCGACGAGCGCGGGCTTCGCGCTGTCGGCCCTCGCGACGTGCGGGCTCATCGTCCACGCGCGCCCGATCGCGGCGATGCTCGCCCGAGCCCTGCCGATGCCGCTCGCGGCACTCGTGGCCGTGCCCGCGGCGGCGCAGCTGTGGTGCCTCCCGGTGCTCGTCGGCCTCGACGCGCGCGTGAGCGTCGTCTCGGTGCTCGCGAACCTGCTCGCCGGTCCCGCCGCGCCGATCGTCACGGTCGTCGGCCTCGCGGCG
>NZ_JANQCH010000258.1 GCF_024723325.1 Agrococcus sp. HG114 | reverse complement strand
GGCTGCTTCGCGGCGGTGCCGGTCGAGCGGGTGCGCGCGCTCGTCGCGCGGCGCGCGAACGTGCTCGTCACCGGCGCCGGCGGCTCGGGCAAGACGACCCTGCTGGGCGCGATGCTCTCCGAGGCCGCGGCCGGCGAGCGCATCGTGACGATCGAGGACGTCGCCGAGCTGCGCATCCGCCACCCCCACGTCGTCGCGCTCGAGGCGCGGCAGGCGAACGCCGAGGGAGCGGGCGCCATCGGGCTCGAGCAGCTCGTGCGCGAGGCGTTGCGCATGCGCCCCGATCGGCTCGTGCTCGGGGAGTGCCGGGGCGCCGAGGTGCGGGAGCTGCTCGCGGCGCTCAACACCGGGCACGACGGCGGCGCGGGCACGCTCCACGCGAACTCGCTCGAGGATGTGCCGGCGCGGCTCGAGGCGCTCGGCGCGCTCGCGGGCCTGACCCCGCCCGCGCTCGCCCGGCAGGCGGTGAGCGCGCTCGACGCGGTGCTGCACGTCGAGCGGACCGCCGACGGGCGACGGGTCGCGGCGATCGGTGAGCTCGTGCTCGACGGCGACCGGCTCTCCGTGCGGCGCCGATGACCGCGGCCGATCGTCTCGACGAGGCGGCCGCGACCATCCACCGGCTCGCGGCGCTCGTGGCCGGCGGGCTGACGCTCGAGCGCGCGTGGGCGGTGCTCGGCACGGATGCGTCGGCGGTCGACGCGAGCGCGGGCGGCGGCCCGGGGCAGGCGG
>NZ_JANQCH010000256.1 GCF_024723325.1 Agrococcus sp. HG114 | reverse complement strand
CCGCCAAGCGGCGCGCGCTCTCGTCGGAGCACACGGTCGTCGGCTTCTTCGGCGCGACGGGCTCCGGCAAGTCGTCGCTCATGAACGCGGTCGCCGGGCGGGAGCTCGCGACCGTGCACGTGCGGCGGCCGACCACGTCGGCGCCGATGGCCGCCGTGTGGAACCCGACCGGCGCATCCGCCCTGCTCGACTGGCTGCAGGTGAGCGACCGGCGCGAGATGGAGGGCGGGTTCGCGGGCCAGGACCTCTCGCTCATCGTGCTCGACCTGCCCGACTTCGACTCCGTCGCGCTCGAGCACCGGGCGATCGCCGAGCGGCTCGCGGGGCAGGTCGACGTGCTCGTGTGGGTCGTCGACCCGCAGAAGTACGCCGACGCGGTCATCCACCGCGACTTCATCGCGCCCCTCGCGAGCCACGCCGCCGTCACCACCGCGGTGCTCAACCAGGTCGACCGCCTGCCCGAGCAGCAGGTGGGGGCGGTCGTGGAGTCGCTGCGGGGGCTGCTGCGCCGCGACGGGCTCGGCGACGTGCGCGTGCTGCCGGTCTCGGCCGCGACGGGCGCCGGGATCGACGACCTGCGCCGCGTGATCGCGACCTTCGCGGCCGAGCGCAAGGCCGCGTCGCAGCGGCTCGCCGCAGACATCCGCAGCGTCGCGGCCCGGCTCGAGGGCGCTGGCACGCCGGGCAAGGTGCGCGGCGCCGACGCGCAGGCGCTCGAGCGCGGCCTCGCCGCCGCGGCG
>NZ_JANQCH010000255.1 GCF_024723325.1 Agrococcus sp. HG114 | reverse complement strand
GGCAGCGGCGACCCGGGCGGCCGCGTCGGCGCTCGTGCGCCGCTCGCCCTCGGCGCCCGGCAGCACGCGCTCGACGCGCACCTGCAGGTCGACCCGGTCGAGCAGCGGCCCCGACAGCCGCGAGAGGTACCGGCGCCGCTGCTGGGGCGCGCACGAGCAGTCGCCGCTGCCGAACATGCCGCACGGGCACGGGTTGGCCGCGAGCAGCAGCTGGAAGCGTGCGGGGAAGGTCGCGACGCCCGCCGCGCGGTGGATCGTGATCGTGCCCGACTCGAGCGGCTGGCGCAGCATGTCGAGCACCGCGCGCGGGAACTCGGGCGCCTCGTCGAGGAAGAGCACGCCGTGCGTCGCGCGGGCCGCGGCGCCGGGCCGGATGGAGCCCGAGCCGCCGCCGATGAGCGACACGGCCGTGGCCGAGTGGTGCGGCTGCTCGAACGGCGGCAGCACGTCCAGCCGCGGCGGCGCGGGCTCCCCCGCGAGCGACCGCAGCGACGCGACATCGAGCGCCTCCGCCTCGCGCAGCGGCGGCAGGATCTGCGGCAGCCGGGTCGCGAGCATCGTCTTGCCCGCGCCCGGCGGGCCGATCATGAGCATGTGGTGCGAGCCGGCGGCCGCGATCTCGAGCGCCTCGACCGCGTCGCGGTTGCCCACGACGTCGGCGAGGTCGACGTCCGCGTGCGCTCGGAGCGGCGCGACCGCGGCGGGGACCGGCTCGACGGGCTCGGCGACGAGCTCGGCGCCGAGCAGCACGGCGG
>NZ_JANQCH010000254.1 GCF_024723325.1 Agrococcus sp. HG114 | reverse complement strand
GCGCTACACGCTGCAGTGCCTCGCCGAGCGCGCGCCCGGCAGGAGCGTCGAGGTGCGGGTGCCGCCGTTCGGCGCGGTGCAGGCCGTCGAGGGCCCGGGGCACACGCGCGGCACGCCCCCGAACGTGATCGAGACCGACCCGGCGACGTGGCTCGCGCTCGCGACGGGCGCCGAGGCGTGGGCGGATGCGGTGGGTCGCGGAGCCGTGCACGCGTCGGGCGTGCGCGCGGACGTCTCGCCGTGGCTGCCCGTCGTGCGCCTGCCGGGACGGTAGCGCGAGGGCCATACTTGGCCCATGGCTCAGGTCGTCCGTCCGCAGGGGTTCATCGGGCCGCTCGTGGTGCTGATCATCGGCGCCGTGCTGCTGTTCAACGGGGTGCCCGCGCTGTTCCAGTGGCTGAGCTGGGCGGCGCAGTCGGCTCTCGTCCTCGGCGTCGAGGCCGCGCTCGAGACGGCAGCTGTGCCGCTGCTGCTCGCGGGCGGCAGCACGTTCATCGGGTTCCTCATGCTGCGCGGCGGATGGGCCTCGCTCATGGCGCTCGCCCGCGGTGCGACGAAGCGGGCGCAGGAGCAGGTGCGGACGGGCGCGCAGCAGGTGCGGCGCGAGGTCGACCAGCGGCGCGGGGAGCTGACGGCGCGAGCACAGCAGCTCGAGGACCGCGTGCCGCAGGCGTGGCGCGACCGCATCGACGCGGCCGCGCGCGAGGCCGAGGCGGAGCGCGCGCGTCGCTCCGGGCAGCAGCCCGGAGTGCGCGCCCGCTCCGAGTGGCAGGCCCCGCAG
>NZ_JANQCH010000253.1 GCF_024723325.1 Agrococcus sp. HG114 | reverse complement strand
GCGTCGTCTCGGTCGTCGTGCGCGCCGCGGTGGGCGCTGTGCCCGCGCGCTCGCGGCTCGGCGATGCCGACGTCGTCACGGTCGGGGCGATCGAGGACCTCTCGCGCGGCATCGGCGACGCGGGGCGGACATGATCCGCCGCGCACCCTCCGCCGGGGTCCTGCTGCTCGCGATCGGGGCGGCGTGCGTGCCGATGTGGTGGATCTACGGCACGGTCCAGCTCGTGCTCGCCATCGCCGTGTCGCTGCTCGTGGGCGCCGCGATCGGCACGCTCGGCGCGGCCCGCCGATGGAGCGCGCTGTCGATGCTGCTCATGGCGATCGCGGCGCTCGCGGCGCTCGCGGTGCCCCTCACTGCGCCCCAGCGGATCGGCCGCGGCGAGTGGGTGCCGGCGCTCGCCGACGCGGCCGCGGCCGTCGTCCTGTCGTGGCGCCGCCTGCTGACGATCGGCCTGCCGGTGGGCACGAGCGACGCGCTGCTCATGGCGCCCATCCTGCTCGTGCTGCTCGGCTCCATGGTGGGGGTGTGGGTCGCCCTGCGCTCCCGCTCGGCGGAGACCGCGGCGCTCGTCCCCGCGGGCATCGCGATCTGGTCCATCCTGTGGGGCCCGCTCGCGATGCCCGAGCCGTGGCTGTCGGCCCTCGTGGTGCTCGTGCCCATCGCGGGCTACGTCACGGTCGTGCGCCAGGCGCGTCGGCGCAGCCGCGCCCCCCGCGCGCTCTCCTCGCTCGCGCGCCGGTTCGGCTCCGGGCTCGCCGTCGCGCTCGTCGCGCTCGTCGCGGCGGGGGC
>NZ_JANQCH010000252.1 GCF_024723325.1 Agrococcus sp. HG114 | reverse complement strand
GCGCAGCGCCGTGCCTACGAGGCGTGGCAGGCGCAGCAGCCTCCGCAGCCGGTGCCCGCCGGCTCGGCCGCCCACGAGGGCGCGCCGCAGCCGCTCGGCCTGCCCGACGCCGGCCCGGGGCGCGTGCCCGCGGACTGGTACGTCGACCCGTTCCGCCGTGCGGATGCGCGCTGGTTCGACGGGCGCGAGTGGACGTCGTCGGTGCTGCGCGCGGGCACGCGCGCGCACGACCAGCCGGGCTGATCGCGCGTCCGACCGGCGGCGCACCCCTGTCGCTCGAGCGCGCGATGCCCTAGGGTGGATCGGTCGGCTCGGGACAGGCGCGAATTCGTGTGCGCCACATGGAGTGTCACCGCGGCCGGAGTTCCCGCGAGCACCCTCGCGGACGACCAGATCCCCGCGATGCATGCGGCACTACCTGCGCGAGCGAGCGATCGCCCGTGCGCTGAAGAGACGAGCGAATGCCCAACGATCAGTCGCGCCCCCAGGGCGCCCGCCGACCCGACGACCGCGCCTCGCAGCGCCCCGGCTCCCGCAGCCCCGGCCATCGCGGCCACCGGCCCGCGAACGAGGACCGCCCCGCGAAGGACCGCTGGCGCCGCGACGACCGCGACCGCCGCGAGCAGGGCCAGCAGGGCTCGTCCCGCCGCCCGAACTGGACCCCGCCGGAGGAGCGGAAGCGCGACGACCGTCGCGGTCCCGCCTTCCGCACGCGCGGGGCAGCCCAGGGCGGCCGCGACCACCAGCGGGACGACCGGCTGCACCGCGGCGAGCGCCCGCGCACCTTCGACC
>NZ_JANQCH010000251.1 GCF_024723325.1 Agrococcus sp. HG114 | reverse complement strand
GGCGGGAGGTCGACGCGGCGCTCGACCTCGCCTCGCGCGCAGGCGTCCCCGTGCGGGGCCTGCTGCTCGCCGAGGCCGGCGCCGCTCGCATTCGCGCGCGGCTCGACGGCGAGGCGCGGGCGCAGCGCGCGGCCGTGCAGCTCTCGCTCCCGCTCGGCGCCTGCGTGCTGCCGGCGTTCTCGCTGCTCGTGATCGTGCCGCTCGTCGTCTCGATGCTGGAGGGCGCACTCGCCCCTCTCGCCTAGTCCGCGGACAGGTTGCGCGCCTAGCGTGCGTGCATGCGCACCATCCTCGAGTCCCTCGACCGATCGATCGCCGCGCTCGTCGCGGCGCTGACGCCGCCGCAGCCCGTGCCGGTGCGCGCGACCGCGCGCCGCCCGCGCGGCTGAGCCGCACACGCCGGATCCCGACGGAGCCGTCCCTCCACAGGGCGGCTCCGTCCTCGCGCGCGGTGACCGCGCCGTGCTCCACCCTGGGGCCTCCGAGGGAAGGAGGCGAGCATGAGGATGCTCGAGAGACTGGTGCACGAGGAGGACGGGGCGGCCACCGCCGAGTACGTCATCGCGACGATGGCGGCCGTCGGGTTCGCGGGGCTGCTGGTGGTGATCCTGCGCTCCGACGAGGTGCGCGGCGTCCTCACCGACATGGTCCAGCGTGCGCTCACGGTGCAGTAGCGGGTCGGCGGCCGATCCTCGTGGCGAGCTCGGCGCGGTGACCGCCGAGCTCGCCGCGGCGCTGCCGGCGGCGGTGCTCGCCATCGGGCTCGCGGTGGCAGCCGTGGGCGCCGCCGCTGAGCAGGTGGCGCTCGAG
>NZ_JANQCH010000250.1 GCF_024723325.1 Agrococcus sp. HG114 | reverse complement strand
GCGCTCCGCGTCGAGGCGCTCGCGCTCGGCACGCGCCTCGCCCGCCGCGGCGCGGGCGGCCTCGAGCGCGGCGGCCGCGTCCTCCTGCGCCTGCATCGCCTCGAGCTCGAGGTCCTCGAGGTCGCCTCGGCGCCGCTCGAGCGTCGCGATCTCGTGCTCGGTCGCGGTCGCGACCTTCGCGTCGGTGATCGACGGGAGCCGCTCGCGGTTGCGCTGCAGCCGCGCCTCGACGATCTGCACATCGCTCTCGATCCGCGCGACCTCGGCGGCCGCGTCGTCGTGGGCGCCGAGCCGCTCGAGCACGTCGCGGTCGAGCTCCGCGAGCCGCGCATCGAGCTCGGCGATGCGCGCCGCCTGGGGCAGCGCCTTCGCCTTCGCCGAGAGCCGCACGATGCGGGTGTCGACGTCCTGGAGCGCGAGCAGCAGCCGCTGGTCGTGGTTCGAGGCCTTCAGTGCCATGCGTGCTCCTCCTGCGGGACCACGAAGTCCCATGGGTCGGTCCTGATCTCGCTCACGACGACGTCGACGCCCGGGAGCGCCTCGCGCAGCTGCTCGGCCGCGGGCCGCAGCCACAGCGACTCGCTCGCCCAGTGCGACACGTCGATGAGCGCGGGCCCCTCGCCCGCCGCGTGCCGCTCGCGCGCGTCGGATGCGGGGTGGTGCCGCAGGTCGCTCGTGATGTAGACGTCGGCGCCCGTGACGGCGCTCTCGCGCAGCAGCGAGTCGCCCGCGCCGCCGCAGATCGCGATGCGGCGCACGGGGCGCTCGGGGTCGCCCGCGACGCGCACGCCGCCGGCGACGGCGGGCAGGAGC